>JAHITG010000116.1 GCA_018817865.1 Spirochaetota bacterium | reverse complement strand
TGGACAACTCCCTGATGATCTGATCGTATATGACCCTACAGAAGAAGGGATAGATAATCCCACTGATACAGTCCATGGAACAGCCGTAGCAGAAGTTGTTTATGAGATGGCCCCGGGAGCAAAGCTTTATCTTATCAAGATCAATGATTCGATCGATCTTGGAAACGCCGTGGATTACTGCCTGGCAAACAGAGTACAGATCATCAATCATTCTCTGGGATGGGTAAATACGGGTTGGGGAGACGGGACCGGCCCCATTTGTGAACTGGCGGATCATGCTTTTAATAATGGTATTTTATGGGTGAATTCAGCGGGAAATGAGGCAAGGCAGCATTATCAGGGGATCTTTACCAACAGCTCAACTAATATATTTCCGGATGGCGATCATGTGAATGTAATCGGCGATCTGAATTTTGGTGACCAGGTCGGCCTCTTTTTAAGCTGGAACGATCCGTGGGGATCCGTAAGCGGTAATGATTATGACCTGTATCTGCTCAAGAAGAACGGAGCGAATTGGGATATTATCACTGCCTCGGTGGAAGACCAGTCCGTTTATCCGTATCCTACGGAAGCGATATCAGGTATCATCTCTTCATCCGGTACTTACGGAGTAATGGTCAAGAAATATTCCGGGACGGATAAAAAATTTCAACTGTTCAGTTTTTATCAGGAATTCGAAGATTATGTGACGAACAGTTCTATCATGTCCCCTGCCGATGCTCTCGGAGCAATGGCTGTCGGGGCTGTTTCTTATGACAAATGGGCAACCGGACCGCAGGAATACTACAGTTCCCAGGGGCCGACCCAGGACGGCCGCTTTAAACCGGATATATGCGGAGTGGATAACAATCTTAATTTTACTTATGACCGGTTCTCCGGAACCTCTTCCGCTTCTCCCTGTGTTGCGGGAGCAGCCGCATTGACATGGAATGCCCTGGCCTTTAATGCTACTCCTGATACAGTGAGGGATTATCTGCTGGAGACTGCAAAGGACATGGGAGTTCCGGGAAGGGACAATATATACGGATATGGAAGGGTCTTTCTGGATAACCTTGAAATACTGAGTGATATTCGTATCCCTGCGGATAATGTAGGGCTCTATAATAATCTGGTGAACCTGTCGGATCCGCTGCAGAATGTTCTCCGTTTTGCTTTCCGTAATGACGGTGAATACACTATCACGGTTTATAATATAGGGGGAGAGATCATTAAAAGATGGACTGATACTTTTCGTTCTTATGAAAAATATGACTGGGACTTGAAAGTAAATGGTAAAGTGCTGGGAAGCAGTATTTATTTTGTGAGGATCAAGTCCGAAGATTTTGAAAAGGTCGCAAAATTTTTAGTAATACAATAAAAAGGAAAAAAGATCAAATGAAAAAAATAATTTTATTTTTATTTTTTCTGGTTATTTTCTGCTCTTCTCTTATGAGTACGGAAAATGCCTTGATCAGTTCCGCTCCTGTGCTGATCATAGATACAACTTCTGCTCATGGAACAGGATCAGGCAATAATAATGTCATGCAGGCAGGTGATGTTGGTTTTATAATGCAGAATCCGGGTAATATTGGGAGTATTAAAGAGCATGCCGTCAGTATCTCATATCTGCCATGGTTGTATGAGACGAGCTATTTAGCCGGAAATTTTGCATACGCATTCAGCACAGTTACCATGGGTTTCTCCTTTGTCTCTTTTCACTCCGGTGAATTTGATCATTATTTATTGGACGGGACTCTTGCTGAAGATAAATTGAGCCTTGGGGAGATGCTCTTTATGCCCGGTGTAGGAGTGACTTTAAAGAATAATGATAAGTTAACCCTTTTTGGGGGGGTCTCCGCCAAATATCTGACTACAAGGATACATACCATGAGGAGCAGTTCTTTTGCTTTTGATATGGGCTTTAATGGTGTTTACCGGCCTGAAGGAGTAAAGGGAGATATTATATTTGGTCTGGCGTTTCAGAACTTAGGCCTTGGCCCGAAATTTGTTGAGGAGAGGAGTCCTCTTCCTTTTAAATTGCGATTAGGTGCAGGATTTCGTTTTACCGGGTTCAAGCATAGCGGAGTGTTGACACCTTTAATGGAGTATATTCAGGATGCATTATCAAAATTGAACACAGGCTTGGAATATGGTTATAATGATCTTCTTTTTATCCGTGTCGGTTTTTCCCTGATAAGTGGTGAAACGATCTTTTCAGGATTTGCAACCGGGCTGGGTGTAAAATTTTCAAGGATCAAATTTGATTATGCTCTTAAGATCGTGAAGGAAGGTGATCAATCACTTGTCCACGTCCTGTCATTGGGATACTCTTTCTAAGAAATATTAATTAATAAATTTATAAGAATGGCTTAATTCATTCCTCATTCTCGAATCGCCCCGGGGAATGCGGAGCATTCCCGGGACTTTAGTCCCGGGAATTGCCTAAAAGGCAATTCCTAGGGGCATCCATGCGATTCTCCGAGGACACACCCAGAAATTTCAGAGAAATTTCGGGTGCTTTAGTCCCGGGGATTTTTCTTTAGAAAAATCCCACGGGAAAATCTATTTTGCCATCCCGGCAAAATTACGATTTTGAAATCCGGAATTTGAATTAAGCCATTCATGTAGATTATATATTCGTATTTTTTATTATAGCACTTGAAATTGTTTTATTTTTTTATATACTGTACTGTAATATTATGAATCCTTCTTAAAGGGGTGTGATTATGAAGAGAGATTATTTAATGAGGACAGTATTTTTATTTTGCTCTATTATTCTGATCATTTCATCATGTTCAAGTATACCTAAAAAAGAGCTGCATGAGGCCGAGATCGCCATACAAGAGTCGGAAAAGATAAATGCAAATAAATACGCTCCTGTTGAACTTCAGGATGCCAAAAAGTATCTTGATCAGGCAGAGAAGCAGGTCATAGAAGGTGAGAACGAGAAAGCCAGGAACAAAGCTATTGTAGCAAAGGAGATGGGGTGGACTGCCTATTTCAGATCTGTTAACGAATTTGCCAGGGATGAAAATGAGAGTACAAAAAGCAGTATGGATGCGGCAAAAGAGAGCCATGCCGATAAAGTCGTGGCGGATAAATTTGATCAGGCACTTAAACTTTATAATGAAATGCAAAAAGACCTTGAAACCCTTAAGAACTTGTCAGAAAAGTTGAGAAAAGAGTCTGAACTTTAGGATAAGGAGATCGGTATGAGAAATAAAATTTATATATTACCGGTATTAGTGATGATGACATTCTTCCTTTTTTCTAATCATATTTATGGAGAGGAGGGGAACTTATCCGATGCTGAAAAGTCCAGGCTGAAGATCCAGGAATTAATGAAACAGATAAAAGAGAAGAGCGCCAGGGCAAGGGAACTTTTCCAGGAAGCCCAGATCGAGGCGGATAATTTACAAAATCAGGCAGAAGAGAAGCTGGAGTATCTGGATAATGCCATTAAAAAAGCAGAAACTCTGGATTATATCGAGAGATCCGGTTTATTAAAAGCGATCGAACTGCAGGAAAAAGCTAAAGGGTTATTTAAGGAGTATGAATATATTAAAGTGATGCAGGTAGTGAAAGAAGCCCTGGGACATATCAGTAAGGTCCCCATAGCCTCGATCACGGTTACACCGCAGATCTTCTCTCCGGATGGAGATGGAAAGAATGATGTCTTAAAGATCGTTCCGGATGTCTTTTCCGTAACTAAGGTGAAACGATGGGTCGGGTCTCTGCAGAAATGGGAAGAAGGAGATAAGAAAGGGATTGAAATAAAGACATGGCGGGGTGATGGATTGCCTCCGGAAGTGATCGAATGGGATGGAAAGGTAGGAGATAAGATCGCTGTTGACAGTGCCAGTGGTTATATTGTAGAGATAATTGTCGTGGATGAGAATAATGCTGTTGTATCTTCCGGGAAGATCAGGTTCAAGACGGATATTTTTGTGGATGAGACGGACAGAGGGCTACTGATCAATGTCTCCAGTATTCGTTTTGATTATAACAGCGCAGTTATTGAATATCAGTATAAGAAGATCATTAAAATGGTATATGAATTTCTTCTCAGATATCCCGAATACAGCGTTGCCGTGGAAGGCCACACGGATGCCTCCGGTCCGGCACCGCGCAATAAAGTTTTATCCGAAAGAAGGGCTCAGGCAGTTGCAGATTATCTCATTGAACTGGGGATGAATAAAAAAAACCTTCAGGTCTACGGCCTCGGTGAAGTCCTGCCTAAAACATTGGATCCGGCAAAAATGGGGCTGAACCGTCGTGTTACTTTTATTTTGCTTAAGAGCAAAGAAGATATTCTGAAGTATAAATATTTTATTAAGAAATTGAGGTTCAATAAAGAGATACAAATGAATAAATGATCCTCTTTAACCCTTTGAGCATAAAAAAGTATAGAATATATTTGACTTTTTAAAATAGTACTGTATATTTGTTCAGTATTTTATCAAAGGAGGTAAATAATATGACCAAACGGATCACAGTTGCTACAATTACGGGTCTTCTTACCGGCCTCATCTGCTGGCAATTCGCTGCTTCAGGGGGAAATGTAATTCCTCTGATCCTGGCTGTCTCTATTATTCTTTCCCGGACCTTGACCGGTTTTGCGATCGGTATCAGTGCTTTAAAACTGGCATGGTGGCTGCATGGAGCATTTCTCGGCGGACTTTTTTCCATACCCATGGCATTAGGTGTTCTCATGACACCCGGGCCACAGCAGAAAATGATCGCTGTCAGTACTGTTGTAATGGGAATTATTTACGGATTTCTTGTAGAGCTGTCCGCTACGGTAATTTTCAAGGCACCTGTTAAGAAATAATTCAATTCAGGCGGTGTCCTTCATAATTGAAGGACACTATTTTTATCTGCAGGCTTTAAGGAGAATTCAGATGACTTCAACTAAAAAGAAGAAAGGCACCACAGAAGAAAAAGCAAGGATCGCAGGGGAGAAGATCGGTAAAATGATAAAACAGGGCATAGATGGATCTAAAGAAATATGGGAAAAGATCAAAAAGGACGGGCCTGGTTCAATACAGGAATTTTTTAATGGATTGAAAGACGGATTAAAATAGAACAAAGGATCGGTTTGTAGAGTAGTATTATTTTGAAAGAGACTTCAGGAAATCTTCCCACACTTTTATCTTTTTTTTATCTGCTTTTGCTTCCTTGAGTCTGGCAATGATCTGTTCTGCTCCTTTTTTCGACTTGTCTATTTTCCCTAATCCCTTTTCAGCATAACATCCGAATTCCCCGGCAAGATTCTGCAAAAAGGAGCTTTTAGAATTAACACCAAATTTATGGGCTGATATAGCCTGTTCTTCAAGATACTTCCATTCTTTGTGTTCTTTAGCCCAGAAGAGGAGCCAGTACCAGGCATCTTCACATTTTTTTACATCACCCAGCTCTTCAGCTGCAATGTTCAATGCTTTGGACATATTCTTATCCATCTCTTTAATTTCGCCGAGATTTCCCAGGGTATTGGCAAAGGAAAAGAAGTAGAAATAAAGAGTCTCTGTATCGAACTGACCTAAAGTTGCTTTCATAATATCAGATTCAAAAAGGTTGCGTGCCTCTTCATATCTTTTCAGATCCATTAAACAGTATGCTTTGCGAAGCTCCACTGTCCCTAAAAATTCTCCTGTAATGACCCTGTTCTCTTTTGGATCTTCAAGCGGGTTATTGATCTTATTGAATGCTTCTAAAGCTTCTTTATGTTTTCCATTTCTGGCCAGTTCTGCAGCAGTGTTAAATCTTTTAATGAATGTAGGGCTGATCATTAATTTTAATATATAATAATTTTGTCATTTGTCCATGGTTTTTTTGAAAAAGATACGTTCGAGAAGAATCTAAAATGCATTAAATGCATTTTAGATTCTTAACTTTACTTTTTCAGTCCAAAGTGCATTTAGAAAGGCACTTTGGACTTCTTTATGCATTTTAAAAGTTTAACTTAACTTTTTCAGTTCAAAGTGCATTTAAAAATGCACTTTGAACTTCTCAATGCATTTGGGAATTCTTCTGCTCTTTTTAAAGGCACTTTGGACTTCTCTATGCATTTTAGGTTCTTTTCGCCCATATCTTTTTCAAAAAAAGATGAAATTAAATTAAAAAATATTAAATTAATAATCTCTCGATGTCAGTTCTTTTAGGGGAGTATATGGAATTTAAAACAGACAGTCAGCTTTTTGTTCATATCTATAATAAGATCATGAAGAATGAATTTTCTGAATTTGATAAGGTTATAGATTATATCCAGTCATTAAAGGTCAATTTCAATGTGGACAACATTATCAAAGCTGTATTTGACCTGTATAAAAAAATGAACTGGGGATTTTTTAAGGATATGGACAAGTATGATTTCCTGAAATTATGGAAAGAAATTGTGATCATCAATAAAAAATATAATGATTGCGGAGATCTCAAAAGAAATATTGAGATCTCCAATATCTATGTTGCCATACTGGATATTCACGGCTACACCAAATTCTGTCAGGGAAGTAAGAACAATCTCTCCCGGCTGCACAGCCTGGATGAATTTCTTCAGAACGGGGTAAAGAAGATCGCCAAGGAGGAAGGAACTCTGGCTCAGAGGGAACGGGGAGATGAGATCCTTCTGGTCGGAGCCTCTGCAACAGCAGTATTAAATACAGTACTCGGGATCATTAACAGCTTTTCAAAGAAGCGTATTTTTCAGGATGATGCCATTGCCAGGGAAAGGTCCAGTCACAGCATTAATTTACCCGGATTTAAAATATCAGCCGGTATAGGAGGGGGTAACTATACCAATCCCCTTATTATCACTCAGGAAGGGATCCTTTCCGGATTGCTTATTAATATTGCCGCACGGCTTCAAGCCAGGGCTAATGAGCTTTCTCCTGCTCAGTCCAAGATCCTGGTGACGAAAAGTGTACAAACCAATTTCATGAATGAGAATAAAGTGACCAAGAGTCAGCTTTATAAGATGAAAGTACTCTCCTTCTTTGACCATGGACCTGTTGAATTTAAAAGTCTCTCTGTAACTTGTGTTGAAGGTGTATTCAGGGAAGAGGATAAATACAAGATAATGTTTGAAGAACAGTTGCGGACCCTCTTTCAGTCCCTTAATGCGCAGTTATGGAAACAGAAGGTCTTTACTGATCTTATAGACCTGATCGATCAGACCTGTAAAGTGATGCCTCCTTTTAATGTAAAGATGAGTATCAAGGGGAATGAACAGGCTGTAACACCTGCCTTGATATCTGTCTTATGTGAGAAAGCCAAAGAGCTCTATGAGAAATATGAGGACTACATCGAAGCGGTCAATATGCTGGGAAAGATCACACAGAGACTGGAGAAGATCGAGGATTTTGACAGACTTGTTCTTGATTATGTCAGGTCGGTATTCTCCAGATACAATGAAATACTGGACTCTTTTGAAAAGACCCTGGAACAGGAGATAAGTAAAAATACGCATCTTATCTTTAATGAAAAAGAGAAAATTGCATACAACAATATAACAAGGAACATGGAATTATACGATAAACTGAAAAGTCATGCAAGAAGGTCGAAAGCGTTAAATAAAAGAAAAGCCATATGGAATACTTTCATTGAAAACAATCTCTCCAATATGAAGTCGAGGATACAGTCTCAGAAGAATAATGGAATATAAGATTTTTTAAAAAAGGAGTATTACATAGACAAAAAAATGCATTAAGAAATCCCAAGTGCATTGATAAATCCAGAATGCACTGAGAAGTGCATTCTGGATTGAATAAGTAAAGATAAACTTTAATAATGCATCGGAAGAATGCATTTTTAAAGTTTATCGATTATCTCTTATTCAAAAAAACAAGTTGATTAAAAATAATAATTTATTATAATATAGATGTCATATTCTTTTATTTTTTAAGGGGAAAGACATGGATGAGAGAAGAAAATATCTCAGAGTGAATAGTACTTTTCAGATACAATGTCAGACTTTTGATAAAGATAAGATCCCTCTCGGCAGCCCTGAAACAAAGAATATCAGTGTAAACGGTGTTCTTCTGGTAGTACCGGAAAAAAGAGAGATAGGCCAGAAAATAATGATGAAATTTAATTTACCCGGATCTGAAGATGAACTGATGGCTAGAGGGAAAATAGTCTGGGCAAAAAGTTTTACATCGGATGCGATCGATATCGGTGTTGAATTTTTGAATATCCGGGATGCGGATGTAAAGAAAATAAAGGAATATATCCTCTCACAAAGCAATTAATAATATGGTTGGTTCGTATTATTGTATAATCGGGAAGTGAAATTTCTGATAGATATTATCTCTATCAACTGTAGGATGCTGTAAATTATTACTCATCCGGGGGACCTGCTTTATAACACTCTCTCTTAATTCATCTATGGAAATAAATCCATTCTTGTCTGTATCAGCCTCGCTGTCGGTAAGTGTTCTGATTATCTCTTCCGTGAATAAACCATTTTGATAAAGATCACTTTCATATGACATCTCACCTCCTTTGGATGATGAGAAGACAATGGCTCCTGACCTTCTGATGAGGTCATTATAGATGAACCTGTCTTTCTGATACAGATAGTTTCTTTTCGGCCACTTTTTTTCTTTGTTTTTTATGATCCTATTCTGCATCGTTCTTGCTCTTAAACCACGGCCGGATGCGATCGTAAAAGATTCTTGCTGTACACTTTCATCTATTTCGCCTGATTCACAGGTGTCTATCAGTAATAGCTTTTTTCGCGGGGCAATTTCCATCAGAAGATCTTCCATAAGTTCAAAGTTTACGGCACTGGTAATTAAATTACTCAGGTTTGAGTTGTATGTAAGGTAATAATAACTGTTATATTGGTCCCGGTCATAGATACCGTGACCTGCAATGAAGAGTATAACAATATCGTCTACTTTTGCATTCTGCAAAAAGACTTTTGCTTTTTTAATATTGGTTAAAGTCACCTCTGAGTTGATAAATGTTTTTGCGTGCACATTTTGATAAGCTGATTTCATTTTCCGGAAAAGTTTTGACAGGTCCAGGGCATCCTTATGTGCGTATTTTAGAGTGAGTTTTTTATCTCTGTATTGGGAAGCCCCGAATCCAAGGAAATAAAGATCACTTTTAGCCGGTCGTACATAATCTGCATAGGTTAATGTTCTGTATGATTCCGTTCCTTTTTCATTGATACAGCTGATCTCGATCTTATTTCTTCCTTCTGAAAGTTCAATGGTTTCCGTTCTTTCGATGGACCGGTTGTTTATCTGTTTTTTCGCTGCTTTAAATCCCGGAACATCATTTATGTAAATATTATAGGATCTCAGTTTATATTTGCTGTCATAAGCATGAAAGCTGACACTTAGATATTTTTCATTCTGCCTGGTATGAGTTATCTTTACTTCCGGCACATGGAGTTCATTCGATAACTGATCTTCCAATATCCCGCTTTTATTTAACCTTTTCCGGAACTGGTTATAATAATGATCGATCATGTTTTGATCGGCATAACCTGTTTTTTTTAAAAGAAGGTCCGGCCTGTTGTTTTTCAGGGCAAACTGGTCTATCGTATAGGCTTCAAGGCCTTTTATGATCGATATTAAACTGCCCCCGTGACGTGATGAATCAAAATATCCATCCTGATCATATACTATCCATTCCTCTTTATCCGACAAGAGGACTATATGGTATCCGGTATTTATATTCCATATACGGATGGTGGCATCATTACTTCCGCTTACGAGACGTTTGCCATCAGATGAAAAAGAGAGACAGTTCACCTGGGCTGTATGGCCTGTGAAAGTATGGATCAGTGTTCCGGTACTATCCCATAATTTGATCGTATTTCCACTTGTTGCTGCAATGAGTTTTCCGTCCGGTGAAAAGCGTACATTCCCCAGGATATGATTAAAATCTGTTTTCAGGCTTTTAAGAAGGGTTCCATTTCTACTCCACAGCTTGACCGTATTATCATTTCCACCGCTTATAAAATATTTATTGTCAGGTGAAAAATCAATATCATAGATGATCCCGTAAGGACAGTGTGCCGTCATTGAAGTAATTACGGTTCCGTTTCGATCCCATACCCTGATCTCCCTGCCGTAATCAGCGCTGATAATATATTCTCCATTACCTGACAGACTGATACTGCCTATAGCATCTTTATGGCCTTTGAATGTTTTTTGGAGCCTTCCTTGCATATCCCAGCATTTTATTATTTTATCGTATCCGCATGTCAGAATAGTTTTTCCATCCGGAGAAAAGATGGCATCTGTTGTGCTTGATCTGTCTGCTGTAAAAGATCTGATGATCTTTCCCGAGATATTCCATAAGGTAACATACGTACCCGATGTTAAAATATATTCTCCATCAGGCGAAAAGTGAATATTATTTATGAGGGAATCTTCATTCTGAAATGTATTCATTAATTTTCCATCAATACTCCATTTCTTCATTCTTTTATTCCAGTGACTGCTCAATATATACTTTCCATCAGGCGAAAAGGAGACGCTAAAGGCGCGGTTTGATCTTCTGGCCAGTTTTTTTACTGTTAAGAGCTGACCCCCGGTATTATTATAAAGGACCATTTTATTAATATCTCCCTTTGACTGACTTACCGTGATGATGCGTTTATCAGAAGGAGAGATATCAGCCAGCAGGAAGCCGTCGTCTTTTACGGGAAAGGAGCTCAGGTATTTTCCATCGGTATTGTAAAACCAGATCTTATCCTGACCGATCCCCATGAATGATCCTTTTGTTTTCAGGGATTTTATCTGGTAGAGGGATACATCAGGTAGTATGGTTTTAACCGGTTCTCCATCTCTGTTCCAGAGGAGTACCTTCCTTCCCCCTTGCGGTGATTGTACAACAACCGGCCTGGAATTGGAATACATGACGGAACCTCTGGGTATCTCTCTTTCACTGCTGATCAGAAATTTGTTATCCTGTGAGAAGGTGAGGCTTGTGATCGGGCCATGATGGCCAATCATCTTCCTCTTCAGACGGCCTTTAATATCAAAAAGAGCGATCGTATTATCCCGCAGGAATGGAAAATACGGGGTCTTACCTCCGCCTGTTATGGCCGCGATCTGCTCTCCATCGGGGGAAAGGGCAATATCTCTGATATAATAATACTGGTTTGTCAATACGTCCCTGTTTACGATAATATTTTTCTGCAGATCTCCGTTTAAATTCCATATTTTTATGGTCCTTCCGCTGCTTATGATCTTTTGATTATCCGGAGAAAAGATAATTTTTGAAACTTTGGAGTCTTTATATGCGGTGAATGTTTTTATCTGAATTCCCCTGAAATTCCATATTCTGATATTACCCTGCATACTTCCGGCTGCAATGAACCGCATATCTTCCGAAATATCAACGCACTCAACCTTCTCTTTAAACTCCATGGTCCGCAGCAGTTTCCCGTCTGTACTCCAGAGTTTTACCGTATTATCCTGGCTTCCGCTTACAATATATTTACCGTCGGAAGAGAAGATGATACCGGTTATCTGTTCACTATGGCCGTATTGGATAACATATTCCATTGTCTCTTCTGCAGGATTTTCTGTTTTGATCGGTGAGCGTACAGTAGCACATCCGCACGATAAAAGATACAATGCAAGGATCAAAAAATAATAAAAATGTTTTAAATTATACATTAGATCGTTATAAAGATTATGGTAGAAATTAATATCAAAATCATTTAATGTCAAACTTATTTTAATACCCTGTAGAAATAGTTGTGGACAATAAAATATTGTAATATATTATCTATCTAAAGAATATGACATTATGATGTCATATATACAAAGATCAATCAGCAAGGAGTATTGTATGAACTTTAAAAAAAGTATCTTTAAAATGTGCGTTGTTTCCATGCTCATTCTCGTTATATTAGGCAGTAACGGAATGACAGCAGGAAAAATGGATGCGATCAAGAAAAGTGACGTAGTAAAGAATTTTAAGAATAAGGTCAGTTACAGCATTGGCCTGGATATAGGTGATAACCTGAACCAGCAGAAGATCGAAGTAGATATGGAAATATTATTTAAAGGGATCTTTGATGGATTGTCTAAAGGTGACGCTCTTCTTTCAGAAGAAGAGGTCAAAGAGATCATGATGGAATTCCAGAAAATAATGAAAGAAAAATATACTGAAGAAAAAAAGAAGGAAGCAGAAGAGAACAGGAAAGAAGGAGAGAAATTCCTGACGGAAAATAAGAAGAAGAAAGATGTTAAGACACTTAAAAGCGGTCTTCAATACAAGGTCATTACAAAAGGAAAAGGAAAGTTGCCCACTGCAACTGATATTGTAAAAGTACACTATAAAGGAACTTTTATTGATGGTACTGAATTTGACAGTTCTTATAAATACGGAAAACCTGTTACATTTCCCGTATCAGGAGTGATCAAAGGATGGACCGAAGCTCTTCAGCTTATGAAAGAGGGCAGTAAATGGGAGTTGGTTATTCCATCAGAGCTTGCCTACGGAGAGCAGGGTGCGGGATACGACATCGGCCCTAATACTACCCTTCTGTTTACTGTTGAGCTGATCTCCATCGAGGAAAAGAAGGAAAAGGAAGAGGAAAAGGAAGAGGAAGAAGGGAAATAACAGGCGAAGTCCTAAAGTTCAAGCAGTTCAACCCTGCAGCGTCCTTTGGATTTTGCCTTGTACAGGGCTTTGTCAGCCATAATAAGCAGCTGATTATAATCTTTATACTGCAGGTTATACTGCGCAACTCCTATGCTGGCTGTGAAAGGTAACTTTTTTCTATTGATCGTGCCAGGGGAGTTTTTAATGGATTGCAGCAGTCTATTCGAGGCGGACATGGCTCCTTCAAGTGTTGTATTGGGCATTACCACAATGAATTCATCCCCTCCATACCGTGCGCATACATCTGTATCACGGGTAACTTCTTTAATAAGAGAACTTAATTTTTTAAGGCATATATCTCCGGCCTCATGACCGTGAAGGTCATTCACTTTTTTTAAATAATCCAGATCAATGAATAGTAATGAAAGGGGTGATCCATATCGCTTACACCCATTGATCTCCTTCTCCAGTACAAAGAAAAGGAAATTCCTGTTATAAAGTCCTGTTAACGGATCGGTAATTGCCATGTTATATGTAATAGAATTATTAATAGCCACTGAGATCGGGCTGATCAGCATATTAAGGAATCCCAGGTCCATCAGGGTATACTCTTTTAAATTTATCTTCTTTCCAAGGAACATGAAACCGACTAAACGGTAATTGACATGAAACGGGATAAAAAGCTCCGCCTTCATTTTTTTAAAGATCTTAAGCATGTTTTTCTTTATGTGAGAGTATTTGGGGTCATAGATGACCAGCTCTTTTTCAAGGATACTTTTATTGGATTCTATGAATTTAATGAACCAGTGATCGACCTCATATGTTGCTTTTTGGGGATCTGATGTGAATTCATAATAATTTTTATTAAGATTATCATAGATAAATATAACAATATTTTCTGAATATAGATTATCCTTGAGGATCTTCATTATTTTTGATCTCAGCTCTTCCAGGCCCGCCAGGAGCGAGAGATCAGCAATAAAGTTTTTAAAGATCTTTTCCCTGTTGTACTTCTTTTTTTGAAAAAGTTTATCGATCAGGGGTTGAAGGAAGTTGTTATATCGGCTGAAGAGGATGACCAGAATAAAAAAAGCAAAAGTCAATTGTATGGATGAAAATATCCGTATTACAGGAGAAGAGAAGGAAAGAATAAGATACAGGGGGAGAAGCAGGGCTAAGGACATGATGATCCACATGAATGTTTTATGAAAGACCGTCTCAATTTCCATCATTTTGTATTTGATGATCGCATATGATAAGAACCCGATCCAGATGGCACCGAAGAGAAAGTGAGAATCATACATAAAATCGCGTATTAACAGGTCGGGCGTAAGCATCGGGATAATTGTTCCGAAGATGATCCCTCCTGCTGCATAGATAAATGAACCGTATATAAAATAGGATAGCTGATTTTTCTTGTATCCTGTTGCTTTTCTGAGGAAATTTGAAGCTATAATAATAGTAGAGATCATCATGATAAAAAGTACAGCCCTTAAAGGCATCTCCCATTCTCCGCCGATCGTTACCGGCAAATTTTGAATTACTTTATATCCTTTAAAGGCTTTATCTGTCAGTAAAGCGGTCAAAAAGACTATTAGGGATGGAATAAAGAACAGAGTATATAAATATTTTTTTTTAAACGGAGGCCGGTTCAGGCTCAATGCCACCACAATAGCGGAGGAGAGTATAAAAGCACCTACCCATGTTGCACGGGCAAACAGAATGGAAGTCTGGATCTTGTTAAAATGAAAGGCAAGGTTATACAGAACTGAAAAGGAGGCAAAGAGGAAAGAAAAAAAGGCCATTAATAGAATATGGATACTGAGAATATTCAGTTTGCTCTTCCTTTTAATTATGATCAGAATTCCCATTCCCAGATTAATAAGAGCAATAAGGGATATCGCAGCTATTCTAAAAATGAAATAATTCATTTATTTTTCCTGACACATGCGTGTTTGTCGGCTGTTTTTTCTAATCTGTAACGATGCATTCCCCGAAAGAGTTTCTGATATAAATATCCAGCCTGGATTTTGATCTTTTATATGCCGGACTCTGATATTGAACAGAATAGGTGAGTCCTGAACCTGTTTTATCAAATACTTTCAGCTCTCCGAAAGAATTAGTACCATGGACCTGAACGGGCAGGTCTTTATTCAGCTTTATCTTTACTCCCCCCATTTTAGTATTGATATGCAGTTTGTTATTCCCGGGAAAAAGCTTGACCGCATGCATGTCCACGAAAAATTCTCCCATTGAAAATTTCATGTGACCGTTCTTTATCTTTTTATTGGAAAGGTCAAGGGAATAGGACCCGAAACTTTTTGAGGCGAATAATTCTCCTTTCTGATCTATATTGAAATCAGCTTCCTTATAATCACTACAGGAAAAAGATGAATCCCGGAATTTTTTTTTCATGGATGTCCTGTCAAATATGGCTTTCAGGCCAAAATAGATCAATAGGACAGGCCAGTATTTTCCTATGAACTCGCCGATGTTGTAATCGATGACCCCTAAATTTCGAAGTAAAAAATAAGTGCCCAGTCCAATTAACATAAGTGCAAAAAATGGAAATCGTCCGCACATGGTCTTCCCCCTTTTTCTTTAATTTTCACTATTCAAAAAGCTAACCTTAATTTTTATAATAAATATTTTATTTGTTATGTCAAAATATTTTTTTAAGAGAGGGTCTGACCGGTCTGTGTTATATCTAATACAAAATGTCACTTTTTAACAAAAACAAAATGTCACATTTAAATATTTAAGCAATAATTTTTTTACTTAAAACCCGTTCTCTTTTT
>JAHITG010000115.1 GCA_018817865.1 Spirochaetota bacterium | reverse complement strand
TTCATTTTTTATTATTATTGGTTCTGTTTATCAGCAATAAAGTAATGTAAATCGCAAGGACCACTGCAAAGGTGATCAGATAAAGCAGGTAATTCTTCAATTTCAATCTGCCGGAATAGGAATTTGTACTTTGCAAAATATTTGTATTGGTAGAAGGCTCGAGGAACCGGAAGATCTGCTCTCCCTTTTTTGCATACCCCAGTTTGCGGGCAACATCAGCAATGTAATTATAGTCTGTTTTTAATTTTTTGATCTGACTTTTCAGTTTATCATTTTCTATCTGGAGCTGTTCCAGTTTAAGGCTGTTGCTTTTTATTTTTTGATCAAGTTTGATCTTTGAAATAATGCCGATATCACTGAAAATAAAGATGTAGATAATGAATACGGAAAGGAAGATAAATTTTATTTTATTCTTTTTTATCATTTAAAATCTTGGGCGGGGAAATCCTCCCCCGCCCTTTTATCTGTTTTATTTATTTTTGATTTTTAAAAGCACTTAATCCCGCGTAAACAGCTGTTTCTCCGAGTTCTTCTTCGATCCTCATCAGCTGGTTGTATTTTGCCAGACGCTCACTTCTTGCCGGAGCTCCTGTTTTGATCATGCCGATATTCGTACCCACGACCAAGTCTGCTATAGTATCGTCTGATGTTTCACCGCTTCTATGGGATGCAACGGAAGTATATGCATTGGTCTTGGCCAGCTCGATCGTATCCAGGGTCTCTGTAAGGCTTCCTATCTGGTTCACTTTTATAAGGATAGAGTTGGCAATGCCTTTTGCTATGCCTTCCCCCAGGATCTTTGCATTGGTTACAAAAAGGTCGTCTCCTACAAGCTGGATCTTATTACCCAGTACTTCAGTGATCTTTTTCCAGCCATCCCAGTCCTGTTCAGCCATACCGTCTTCAATGGAGATGATCGGATATTTGTCGACCAGCTTCTTATAATACGCTACCATCTCTTCCGAAGAGAGGGACTTGTTTTCCGCTTTCAGCTCATATTTTCCATTTTTATAGAATTCACTGGAAGCCGGGTCCAGAGCAATGAAGACATCTTTGCCCGGTTTGTAGCCTGCTTTTTTGATCCCTTCCATGATCACTTCCAGAGGTTCTTCATTAGAATTCAGGTTTGGTGCAAAACCGCCCTCATCGCCGACCGATGTTGAAAGCCCTTTGGATTTCAGATAAGATTTCAGATTGTGATAGATCTCTGCTGCTATGCGCAGGGCTTCTTTGAATGATGAAGCGCCTGCCGGTGCGATCATATATTCCTGAAAGTCAACATTATTGTCAGCATGCTCTCCGCCGTTCAGGATATTTAAAAGCGGTACGGGAAGGACCTTTGCGTTCGTCCCTCCGATATACCTGTATAAAGGCTGTTCGAAGTATACGGCCGCTGCTTTGGCAACAGCCAGGGAAACTCCCAATATGGCATTAGCTCCCAGTTTTCCTTTATTATCTGTTTTATCCAGTTCAATAAGTTTTTTATCGATCAAAACCTGTTCAGACGCATCCATGTCAATGATCACCGGAGCTATTACATCATTAACATTTTTTATAGCTTTCAGGACACCTTTTCCCATATAGCGGTTTTTATCGCCATCTCTCAGTTCTACTGCTTCTCTTGTTCCGGTTGATGCTCCTGAAGGTACAGCTGCTCTCCCTAAACAGCCGCTTTCCAGAAGGACATCTACTTCTACCGTAGGATTACCCCTGGAATCCAGGATCTCCCTGGCATGTACATCAATGATATTCGTCATATTACTTTTCCTCCAAACAAAATAGTATATTACATTAGCGGTGGAGGGATTCGAACCCACGACACTACGGATATGAGCCGTATGCTCTAACCACCTGAGCTACACCGCCCCTTACTGGCTGATTAGCTTATTGGCAGATCGTTTATTAGTTATACTTTAGGGGAGATAAAAGTATATTTTACAATTATTAACTATCCGCCAACAGCTATTAGCTATCAGCCAAATTAGCGGGGGAAGGACTCGAACCTTCGACCTTCGGGTTATGAGCCCGACGTGCTACCTCTGCACTACCCCGCGCCTTAAAATACCGTATAACTATAATTGTTCTGAATAGAAAGTCAAGTTTAAATTGCAATATTTTGATCTTTTTTGATGTGATTTCCTCTTTTTATTTTTTTTCTTGCATTATTAAAAAAATGTATTATTATTTATAGACATGAATAAAGATAATATTAGAAAGTATACTTATCTTGCATTGATCATCATTCCGTTATTATACTTTATTCCGTCCCTGCTTGTCTTTATAAAAGATTTTTTTATTAACTACCTCTGGTTCCAGTCGGTCGGTTATTTAAACAGGTTCCTGCTTGTCTTCAGGGTGAAGATCATAACATTCCTTATATCATTTTTATTCTCCTTTTTATTGATCTTTTTTAACAGTGTCATTACCAGGTCTAATATAAAAAGCAGTATTAAACGATTCAGCCCGTCTTCGGATTTTCTGATAAGCAATTATAAGGTCACATTGATCTTTGTTTTTTTATTTTCAGTTATATTTGCCCTTGCTTCTTCCTTCTGGTGGGAGGATATTCTGAAATTCATTCATGCTGAAAATTTCAATTTACGGGATCCCCTGTTTGATAAGGATATCGGATTTTATGTTTTTAAACTGCATCTGTTCCAGTTGTTCCGTTTATGGGTTCTGTTCCTGTTTCTCCTCTTTTTTGTATGGAGCAGTTTTTACTATTTTTTTTCAGGTTCAGTCTCATTTGTTAAACTTAAGTTCTTTATTCCAAAAAAGATCCGTTTTCATCTCAGTACACTGATCTTTATCCTGTTTATTAATTTTGCATTCGGATTCCTGTTGAAAAAATATGAACTTTTGTTCAAACAGGGTGATATTATAAAAGGGGCTGCTTATACCGATGTATATGCCTATGTCTTTGCTTATAATATTCTTATATGGGCCTGTGTCGCTACCGGGCTTCTCTTCCTTTTCGGCAGTATTGTTAATAATTTTTCTTATCCTTTGGTCTCTGTTTATGCCCTTGTCGGTCTGATCATGATCTTTTTCGGTGCTTATCCCTTCTTTCTACAGCAGTTCATCGTGGCTCCTAATGAGCTGAAAAAGGAAAGGCCTTTCATTGAGAATACCATTAAATATACACGCATGGCCTATAATATTGATGATGTCAGAGTGATCAATTTTAATGTAAAGAATGATCTGAACAGCAGGAAAATGAGCATGGATATTGTAAATAATATAAGGTTATGGGACTGGCGTCCTTTGAAAGCTACTTTTAAGCAGATCCAGGAGATACGCCCGTACTATATCTTCTCAGATATTGATGTTGACAGGTATACCATTAACGGTAAGCTGCGTGAAGTGATGCTTTCCGCCAGGGAGATCTCCCATTCCAACCTTCCGAGGGAGGCGCGTAACTGGATCAACAGATATCTGAAATATACACACGGGTACGGCATTGTGATGATGCCGGTCAATATAAAGAATGAGGAAGGGCTCCCGGAATTTTTTATCAAGGATATTCCGCCGGCTTCTACAATAAATATCAAGATCAACCGGCCGGAGATCTATTTTGGCGAGACAGTAAGGGATTATGTAATAGTAAATACCTCGACAAAAGAATTTGATTACCCGTCCGGAGACGGGAACATATACAGTATGTATAAGGGAGGGGGCGGTATTTTAATTGATACTTTTCTGAAAAAGATCATTATGGCCCTGGAGTTGTCTGATTTTAAGATGATCGTTTCACAGATGATCACGAAGAAGACCAGGGTTATGATCCGACGTCATATTATTGAAATTGTAAAACACCTGGTCCCCTTTCTTTTAATCGATAATGATCCCTACATCGTAACCGTAAACGGCCGGCTCTACTGGTTTGTTGATGCATATACAGATACTGACAAATTTCCATATTCTGAATTACACAGCGATAATTTTAATTATATCCGTAATTCTGTTAAGATCATTATTGATGCTTATACCGGTGAAGTTAATTTTTATATTACTGATAAAAAGGACCCCATTATTAAAGTTTACAGCAGGATCTTTCCGAAGTTATTTAAAGACCTTAAAAAACTTCCTATAGAGTTTCAAAAACATTTTCGATATCCTGATGACCTGTTCATGGTGCAGTCTGAGATCTACCGGGCTTATCATATGGTTGATCCGGAAGTATTTTATAACAGGGAGGATCTCTGGGATATTCCTGTTGAGATCTATGATGATATTGAAGTACTGATGAACAGCTATTATATTGTTAATAAGATAAAAGGGGAGAAGCAGATCGAATTTTTGAACATGATCCCGTTCACTCCCTCTAAAAAGGATAATATGATAGGGATCCTGATGGGAAGATGTGATATCCCGCATTACGGGAAGCTGGCGGTCTATAAATTCTCAAAGAAGGAGCTGATCTACGGTCCGCTGCAGATTGAGTCGCTTATTAATCAAAATGTAGAAATATCAAAACTGATCACATTATGGGGCCAGAAAGGATCCAGGGTCATACGGGGAAATATATTTGTCATCCCTATTGATAATTCCATCTTGTATGTTGAACCATTATTTATCCATTCAGAAAAGAAAGAGCTGCCGGAATTAAAGCGCATTATTGTTGTATATAATAATAATATTGCTGTAGCGGCCGGTCTTGATGAGGCTTTAAGAACTGTGCTTAAGGGAAAAAGTTCATCGATCACTTTATCAGATGAAATTCTGGATGAATTTATTTATAAGCTTAACAGTGCGATCAACAATGCACAACGAAATATTGATCAGAAGAATTACAAAGCGGTTGAGAGGGATATAAAGGAATTAAAAAATATCCTTAAGAATACTAAACCGTGATTGTTTTTTCAAAAGCTTATGGTAGTGTTATTGCGATTGAAACTAAGTTAAGCGAAGCAATCTCATAACTGATAATATCTAATAAATTACAAGAGATTACTTCGTCGCTAACTCTCCTGGCCATGACATTTACCATGGAATTTCAAGAAGTCAAATTAATGAAATATGAAAATTTTAAAAAAATACATTTTTGAGATATTAATATTTTCAGTTGTATTCCTGATCCTTGTTTTCAGTCTTTATCCTGAGGTTACTAATGGTGATTCAGGGGAACTTTTATCTGCCGGTTATGGTTTAGGTATTGCTCATCCTCCCGGATATCCTGTTTATTTATTAATATTAAAGCTGTTTATCTTTATTTTGCCTTTTTCTCCGGCTTTTTCCGGAAATTTAATGTCTGCATTTTTTACTTCGCTTTCCCTGGTTTTTTTATATAAGAATTTTCAAATTATTTTTTCTCTTATAAACAGTAAACTGGATTCTATTTATCAGAATTTAACTCTTTTATTTTTAATTTTAAGTTTTTCTCTGACACCTGTATTATTATCTCAGTCAATAATAACTGAAGTTTATTCTTTAAATATGTTTTTTATTTTATTGAATAATATTATTTTTTTATTTTATTATAAAAAAAGAAATAAAAAGTATTTAGTACTATTTTCTTTTATTTACGGTATAAGTTTATCGCATCATCCGTCTGCAGGTTTGATCTTGCCTGTATATATAATTCTTGTTATTTTTATTAATAAAGAACGAATAAATTATTTTAAAGAATGGGTACGATTTTTTATTGAACCGTTAATATTTTTTTTAATTGGCCTGGGGCCGTTTCTTTATTTAATAATCCGTGCCAATGCCAACCCTCCGGTTAACTGGGGCAATCCTTATGATCTGAAAAGTTTACTTTTTCATATTTTTCGTGTTGAATATAAAAATCAGAATTTAGTTACAAATAGAAATATTATAATTTTTATAAAACAGATCTTTGTTTATTTTAAAATATTGTTTGAACAGTTTCATATTTTTATCATTGCGGGTAT
>JAHITG010000114.1 GCA_018817865.1 Spirochaetota bacterium | reverse complement strand
TATATTAATAGTAAGATTTTTGGATATTTCCTGTGAAAAAAGATCCTTACTCAAAGGAGCCATCTTCACCTTACTCCCTCTGGCGCTGATCTTTATATCCTGATCCGTTGTGCCGATGACATCAGCGGTAATACTTCCCTTATAGAACTCAGAAATTTTCATGGTCCCCTTGAATGTATTTGAACTCATGGCAATATCAGCTGTAATATTATTAAATTCCAGATTCTGATAAATCACATTCCCTGATGTAATTTTTAGTGTAGTAAAAAGCTTCTCCTCGAATTTCTTCTCTGCAAAAAGATCAAACTTAAGGTCTCCCTTTGCTTTTTGCTCCAGTATTTTTATCGAAGATAAAAAGAGCCTGTTATTTGCTCCATCCAGCTTGAAATATTTCTCCTTAAGGTCATAAAATCCCCAGAAATTGACCCTGTTATAATCATAATTCAGCTGACTGTCATAAAAATAGATCCTTTGCTTTTTATCCCTTAATTTATAATTGATATTCACATTCAGATCATTGATCTGCTTGAAATTCAATTGTGACGTGATCGTTCCTTTCAGCTTATCCAATTCCGGTTTATGGCCGGGTATATAATATATTTCCGATGCTGATTGTACCTGAACAGTACCTGATATATCTTTTACCTGATAAAAACTCATCAACAAGCCGGCATCCGCATTTACTAAATTCTGATCAAACTCGATCAGAATCCTATCTTTATCCTTAAAATCAATACTTCCTTTTGCCAGAGATTGCCCTTTTAAAAAATTAAAAGTAATACTGTTAAAAATAACTTTTTTATTATTTAAATTCAGAATACAATCAGCGTCAATATTATATATCTTATTATTTAATAAAGGATCAGCATCTGTAATGAATTTGCTGATAGTCAATGCCGGGATCCTCAATTTAAAATAAAAGGGGACACTCCTTTCAAAGACCTGTTTTTTATCCAGATCATATAAAAAGTCATGATCTTTATATCGTACGATCCCCTTCTTAACAGTAATATCATTGTCAACAATATTAATAGAACTTTTTTTAAATAAGAAGTGATCTTTTTCGATCCTCAGACGGCTGTTATACAGAAAAACCTTGCCGTTAAAAAGGGCCTTCTTTAAACTGTTAAAATCAAGGTTAATGAGCAGGTCCAGATCCAGGTCAGCATTAAATATGTATTTATCGGTTAAGAGAAAGGGTTCCATGTATTTATTATCAATATTTTTCAGTTTTGACACGCATTGAAAATGAGACTGCAGGGTTTTTATATTTATCAATCCTTTGTTACAATAGACCTGATTGATCTGGTCATCGATCTTTATTGATTTAACGATCAGAAATTCTTCCGCTCTTCCCAGTAAAGCGGATACCATAAAACGCTTGGTCTTCCACTTTACTTTTGATAATAATTTAAAATTACTGAAATTCTCTGTTTCAATATTCAGGTCAAGCCGGGAGTGCTCCGGTAATGAGATCTTCCAGTCCAGTATATTCTTTTCATCAAATAATATATCCCCTTTAACATTAATATTCTTATTCTTAAACTGAATAGTAATATCATTCTTTATCTTTTTGTTTTTATCTTCCCTGTACTCCAGTTCGTTAATGAATAACTTGACCGCCCCGGTATTCTGAATGAAACTGATCCGGGAATCATCCAGGGTGACAGATCGTATGCGAAAGCTCCTTTCCTGTGAATCATCTTGAACTTCATCAGTCCGTCCGGATACAGGAGAAAACCTCTTCTTATAAAAAGAGACCTCTTCCTGAATGATCTTTTTATCTACATCCAGATCGAGGCCGATTACGACGATCCTGTTTACATGAAATTTTAATTTAAGTAGTTTCTTAAAATCATAACGAAGGTCTATCTGAGAGATCTCCAGATCAGTAGAATTATTTATATTGGTATTCTTTTCAACTCTGACCTTATTAAGGACCACACCCCTGAAAATATTAAAATCATATTTTTCAAATGTGACATCCCTGTTCAAATATAACTGGCTGTATCGCTGAACGATCTGCATGATCTTATCATGGGTAAGTATCTTTTTTAGATAAAGTGTTGCTCCAAATGAGAGTATTATTAAGAATATTAAAAGAGAGAAGAAGATAATAAATAATTTCTTAACCCATTTTTCTTGCAGCCATCTCACGCTTTATTTCCATTTCCTGTATCTTTTTAAAGTAAGCAACCTGTTTTTCCAGTTCTTCCAGATCGGAAACATGTATCTTGCCGTTGATCTCCGATATTTTTCTGTTCTCGAACATCTTCCGGATATGAATATTCCCTTCATCCGTACTGAATCCCACCATCTTGATCAGCTCGGAAGGTCCGAATTCAAATGAATATTCTGCGCGATGTTCAATAGGGATCCTCTGTTTTAAAACCTGATTTAACAATGTATCCCACATTCGGCCGACGGGGTCTTTCAGCATCAGATTTTCAAGCTGTTTATAAGCGGTCCAGATGCGCTCACTTAAAAGCTGGATCAATTTAGTGGCTATCTGCGGTTTGGCTACGACCATTGATTCAAAATTCGATTTATTGACCCCGAGAAGCACTGCATCGCCGTAGGCAATAGCAGAGGCACTGCGGGGTTTATTCTCTAAAATAGCCATCTCGCCGAAAATATCTCCCTGCTGAAGAACTGCTAAAAGTACTTCCTGGTTATTAATGATCTTGGTGATTTTGACCTTCCCCTGCTGAATAATATAAAGGTCTTCTCCCGGTTCGTGTTCGCTGAAGATCATCTTATCAGAAGGATACTCCCTCTGCAGTCCGGCTGAACTGACAGGCGGTGTCTCAAAAGGCTGGTTCATCTGCTGAAGCTTCAGTTTTGCCTGGGAATTATTCGGATCAGCAGGACAAAATTTTAAAAACTGCTGAAACGAATAAGCTGCTTTATTTATCTGGTTCTGAGAATGGTAGTATTCACCAATATTATAAAGATACTTCGGGTCCTCTTCCATGGACTGTTTAAGGGTTAATCGTGTGATTTCTGAATCAAAAAACCGGAGTTTTTTACTGAAAGAGGTGATGATCTTTATGGCAATAGGCGTGATCTTCTGGATCAGGTCACCGAACTGGTCCCGCTGAATACTGATAAGGACAGAATCGGTCATGACCTTTGCGCTTTCAATACGCGGATGAGTACTCATGCAGGAAACAACCCCGAAAAAATCCCCATTGGTGAGCATGGAAGGTTTATTATTCTCTACCACACTGAATTCCTTCACCATTTGTACTTTTCCGGTACGAATTATATAAAAATTCCTGCTCTCTTTCTGGCCCTCAATAAATACAAAAGATCCTGCACGAAAATTTTCAGTAGCTAATTTAAAGCCGTTGCCCATTTTTTATCCTTAGAAAATTATTAAATTACTTACAATAAATTATCGGGAATGCAAAATTAAGATTAACTCAATTTTTTAAAACTCTTGCTGAAAGGATGCAACAAAATCCCTGCTTCCGTAATGATACCTGTTATCAGGTTGTTCGGTACAACATCAAAAGCAGGATTAAAGACATTCACTTTTGGAGGAGCCGTTGCATGACCGTTACAGCTTATCAATTCTTCTTTTTTTCTCTCCTCTATGGGGATACTCTCACCATTTTTAAGGCTAAAATCAAATGTAGTTGAAGGAGCAGCAATATAGAATGGGATCTTATGGAACTTGGCTAAAATAGCCAGGTTATATGTTCCGATCTTATTTGCCGTATCACCATTCCGAGCTATCCTATCTGCCCCAACAATGATCTTGTTTATACTTTTTTTCTTTATGGCGTAAGCAGCCATGCTATCACAGATCAAAGTCGCATCAATATTATACTTCAGCAGCTCCCATGTGGTTAACCTTGCTCCCTGCAGCAGCGGTCTGGTCTCTGTAGCAAATACTCTGAACTTTTTATTCTGTGCTTTAGAAGTAAAAAGGACCGCCAAAGCCGTACCCAGACCTGATGTAGCCAGACCCCCCGCATTACAATGCGTTAATATAACATCATTATTCTTAATAAGCTTACTGCCGTGTATTCCTATTTTTTCAGAAAGTTCAAGATCTTCTTTATAGATCTTATCTGCTTCCGTCTTTAAAATCTTTTTTACAGTCCCGATACTCTTTTCGTTACTTTCCAGGACTACCTTCTCCATTCTGTTTAACGTATAAAAAAGATTGACAGCGGTAGGCCGTGTAGCAGCAAGATGATCCTTTATATTCTGAAAGAGCATATAGAATTTATCAAAATTCTCTTCATTAAAATCACAGGTGCCTAATACCAATCCGTATGCACCTGCAATCCCTAAAAGCGGGGCACCGCGAAGTTCCATGTTCCTGATAGCCGTCCCCAACCTTCGATAATCCGTTATATCAATATACTGCAGTTTCTGAGGCAGTGCGGTCTGATCAATGATCCTTAATTTACCATTTTTATAATCGATCGGTTTGAATTTTACTTTCATATACTGCAAATCCACCTTAATTATATGAAACAATTTCTGCTGTTTAAGAAAACTGATCCTATTTTTTTATCATCCTGCATGTTCCCTCGAAAATTACACCATCAGCAATTTTAAGTTTGGCGGTGGTAATATTTCCGTATAACTTCCCCGTAGGCAATATATCTACCATTTCAGAAGCTTCTACATCACCTGTCAGGACTCCTTCCAGTATCACGACCTTTGATCGTATATCAGCCTCTACCCTGGATCCTTCAGATATGATAAGTTCTGATTCCGTATCAATACTGCCTTTATATCTACCAGTGATCAAAACAGGATTTTTGAAAGACAGATTCCCGTTAAATTCAGTATCATCATTGAAAACACTCAATTTTTCAAATCGAGCACTGTATTCCTTGTATTTCTCTTTATTTTGCATACTAAGTTTTTTTATTTTGTCGTCATTGTGAAAACACCATCCCAATTTGCGGGCGGTGGATCTTTGATCAATACTTCACATCTTTCAATATAGACTTTTGAAGGACCGTCCTCCGGTCTTACCTCTAGGGCTTTTTTAAAAGATTGCAGCGCATCTTTAAACTTCCGTTCTCTGTATAATGTCAGGCCTTTATTATAATGTTCTAATAAATTTTTCAACTCTTCTGTCATCATACGATTCTACCTCATATATTTAGATAACAATAAATATAACTTTTATATTATTTATGTCAAGTTGAATTTGGGTAAATTCTTTCCAGAAGAAGGGCCTAATCGCTTGACAACCTAAAACAAGCATCTATATTTTCATCATGGATATTTCCAGAAAGATAAAGGATCTGCCAAACCAGGCAGGTGTCTACCTTATGAAAGAAGCTTCCGGAAAGATCATCTACATCGGTAAAGCAAAGGATCTGAAAAAAAGAGTATCCTCCTATTTTTCCGGAAAACTGCAGGATATAAAGACCCGGATCCTTACGGATAAAATAACTGATTTTGATCTTATACTGACAGAGAATGAGATAGAGGCCCTGATCCTGGAAGATAATCTGATAAAAAAACACCTTCCCCGATATAACATCTCTCTAAAAGATGATAAACGGTATCCCTACCTTAAGATCACTCTGCATACGGAAGATTATCCGATGTTGATCATTACCAGAGAGAGGAAAAATGACCAGGACCTTTACCTGGGACCATACCCGAATGCCCGTTTTTTAAAAGAGATCATCCGGATGCTCATCCGGTTGTATCCCGTTAAAAAATGCAGCAAAAAACTTCTTCTGAAAAGATATAAAGACCTTTACTTAAAACCGGTCGGTAAATACTGTCTTTACTTCCAGCTGAAGCAATGCATGGGACCCTGCCAGGGCAAAGTGGACCCAACCGAATACAGTGCCATGATAGACCAGATCATTCTGTTCCTGGAAGGAAAAGACAAAGAATTTACAAGGGAACTGAAAAGCCAGATGGATATCCTGTCACAAACACTGCAATTCGAAAAAGCACAAGTCATCAGGGACAGGCTGATCGCTTTTGAAAAGATAATGGAAAAGCAGAAGATCGTCTCAAACAATTTTGAAAGCAGGGATATCTATGCTATTACCGAAAAAGAGAATGTCTTTAATATCACGATCCTCTTTATACGGCAGGGAAAGCTTATCGGCAAAGATAATTTTATCCTCCATAATAAGATCAATACGGCTAAAAAAGTACTGAATGATTTTATAAAACAATTCTATATCGACTCTAATATAACACCGGAGATGGTCCTTATTCCTTTTCCCATTGAAGATAAGTATATTCTGCAGCGGGCTTTAAAAAACAAGAATAAAATTGTATCCATACGATCCCCAAAGCAGGAGATCGAAAAAAATCTATATAAAATGGCAAAAGAAAACGCTGATGCCGGATTGAATAATTATTTTGCTGATACGGAATATAAGAGCAGAAAAAGAGAGCTGACCATTCTTAAAAAAGAACTGCATTTAAAACGGGATCCTGAAAGTATCGAGGGTTTTGATATATCCAATATCCAGGGTAAATTCGCGGTCGGATCCATGGTACGGTTCACAGAGGGGATCCCGGATAAGAAAGAATACAGAAAATTCAAGATCAGGACCATAGAAGGAATTGATGATGTTAAAATGATACGGGAGATCGTTTTCCGGCGCTATAAACGTATTCTGGAAGAAAAAAAAGCTCTGCCGGATCTGATATTGATCGACGGGGGGAAAGGACAACTCCATTTTGCACAAAGGGCTTTGCAGGAGCTGGGCCTGGAGAACCTTCCTGCTGTTTCTCTTGCAAAAAAAGAGGAGCTGATATTCCGGTCCCATACGGATGAACCGATAAGATTACCCGGGTCTAACCCCGGATTAAGACTGCTCCAGCGCATACGGGATGAAGCACACCGATTCGCCATTCAGTATCATAAGCTTCTGCGGAGTAAAAACCTGGTCATAAAGAAAAAGTAGAAATCATATTTTTCCTGTTATATATTAAATATCTGAAAATAGAATAGAAAATCGTATTGGGGTTAACGTTATGAAAACAGGCAACACTTCAGGTTCATTATATTATTATATTATTATATTTTTTTTGATCATAACAACCGGCATACACTCTCTATATGCCTATTATGATGACCCGGATAAAATTTCTCTGGGATGGGGTGTTGTAGCTGATGTTTCAGGCCCGGCTTCGATCGGTGTTAATCCGGCAGGTATAGGAGATTCAAATCCAAGTTTCTTCTCTGTTACCATGAGAAATCCTTTTGTGTTCCACAATGTGAATGTGCTCTTTAAACTTCCCAAAAAAGTAGGGCTTGGATTTTCCGCATTACAGATAAATGAATTTCATACCTTTGAAACCGCTTTAGGACTCCGGATTTCAGAGTATTTTAATTTTGGGTTCAATTTCGCCCTTCAGAGGGAATATCCGGATGAAGAAACCGAAGAGAGTGATCTCTCGATATCAACCGGACTGCAGATCAAATTTAAAAAATATTCCACATTATCCCCCTGGGGGATCTCCATGGGGCTTTTCTTAAGAAACCAGAAAACAATTGAAAACCTAAAAATATACACCAATTTTACAAAACTCTCATTTGACTACGGTATCATGGTAAATGCACTTCAAAAAAACTTGAAACTCCATTTAGGAGGGAATTACTATGATGAAGATTCAAATTTTTCTGTAAGCATAAGCCATGGTGTCGAGATCGCCAATTTCAGACTGGGATTTAACACTGCAGATCAGATTCTATACGGATTAAAACTGGGAAAATCAACAGGGAATATAGCTTTTGGAGGAAGCCGTAATTATGAAGAAGATATCAATTACTTTACGCTCTCCTATACCAAAGCATTCTGGTGGTCATCAGAAGCTCTACAGGACAAGAAAAAGGCTCTTTCAGGCAAAGACCTCAGCAGACAAAAAGACCTGATCGACAAAGGGCTGATCTATTACAGAGATAAAGACTATAAAAAAGCAAAACAACTCTTCCAGCAGGCCATCTGGATAGCACCAAATTCCAAATACGGCAAAGAAGCGAATGACTACCTCAAACGGGTCAATCGAATTTTACAAGAGATAGATTAAGAAACCAATCCAGGTCCAGGAACGATCATATGAATCCGAAAAACATCTATTTAAAAATGCCGCTTAAATTCAAGATCACTATTATCGTTATTCTTATTTTAACAGTTTCCGTACTTCTCATCGCCACAATACTGTACAGCCGTTCAAAAACGATCCTTGAAAATGAAATGCAAAAACGGGGCCGGCTGGTCCTGCGAAACCTGGTCCAGGCCGGATGGGAATCGATCATAAACCGGAACAGGGCCGTAACGGGAGATGTCATAGGGGAACTCATGCAGAACAGGGAGCGGTATAATATTCTCTACTGCATGATCCTGGATAAACGCAACCGGGTCTTTGACCACTCCGACCCCGGGCAGATCCGGAGTATCTACAGGGATGAGTACTCGCAGGAATTAAAAAAGATCAATGATGTAGTATCTAAAAACATGCTCTATGAAGACCAGGAGATCCTGGATATGGCTGCTCCTATCATGATCAAAACAAAGACAAAAAAGGTCAAGATAGGGATCGCCCGTATCGGGATCTCTAAAGAAGTACTGGAACATGCTGTCCGGGATATCAGGATACGGACTATCATCCTTACCCTGGTCTTTATCATCACAGGTATAGTAGTCTCTTTCCTTTTTGCCGGAACCATTACATCCCCGATAAGTGCCATCGTATCGGTAATGGAGAAGGTCGGACAGGGAGACCTGGAACATAAAGTGGAAATAACCCTGCAAGATGAGATCGGCAAGCTGGCCACCTCCTTTAATGAAATGATACGTCATTTAAAGGAGAAGGTCCTGATGCAGAAGTATGTATCAAAATCAACGGTAGAAATGATAGAACAGAAGAAGGATACATCCGTGGAGCTGGGAGGAAAGAGAAAAAATATCACACTCTTTTTCTCTGACATAAGAGGCTTTACGGCTTTTTCAGAAACAAGAGCTCCTGAAGAGGTCATCACCATGCTGAACAATTATCTCAGCTTTCAAGCTGATATCGTGGACAGCAACAACGGTTCAGTGGATAAATTCGTGGGTGATGAAGTCATGGCAATATTCGAGGGTCCTGACATGGTGGAACAAGCGGTCCGATCTGCCATCCAGATACAGCAGAAGGTGAGGGAATTAAACAGTACAAGGAATGAAAAGATATATGTGGGTATCGGGATCAATTCAGGAGAAGCCGTAGTAGGAAATATGGGGAGCACGACGCGGATGGATTTTACCGCGATCGGAGACAGCGTCAATACGGCTGCGCGGGTCTGTTCTGCGGCAAAAGCAGACCAGATCCTGATCACTACCCCCGCTTACCAATCTGTAAAAAAGAAATTCCGGATCGGAAAAACCTATAAACTCACCGTAAAAGGAAAAGTGGAACCTCTCATCGTACACGAGATCGATTATTGATACATTATTTAATGTGGCCTGATCCGGTTTGACAGGGATGAACTGAAGGTCCTGCAGGTTTTATATGAAAAAAATCATGCTTCTCTCAAATTATTATTATAGAAAAAAATGATGAATTACTGATCGGCTTTTTTCAATCCTCTTTCAAGATCCTCAATAATGTCGCTTACATCTTCAATACCCAGGGCCAACCTGAAAAGAGTATCCGTAATTCCCAGGTTATACCGTTCTTCACGCGAATAGTCGTAATAACTGACCGTTGCGGGATGGGTGATCAGCGTCTCGACTCCGCCAAGACTGGGCCCGATATAGCATAATTCCAATGCATCCATGAATTTATTTGCTGTTTTTAAATCTCCTTTTAATTCAAAAGTGACAACGCCTCCCCCGCCCTTCATCTGTTCCTTTGCAACGCTGTAATGTTTGCTACTCTTTAAAAAGGGATAATAGACCGTTTTCACATTCTTATGGGATTCCAGAAACTGAGCAACCTTTAAAGCAGACTCATTCTGCTTTTCCACGCGAAGCGGAAAGGTCTTTAACCCTCTCAGAAGGAGGTATGTACAATGAGGGTCTATTGTTCCTCCCATGGATTTATGAAGATCGCGTATTTTTTCGATCAGCTTGGCTTTACCTAAAGCTGCACCGGCCAGAATATCATTATGTCCGGCCAGATATTTTGTGGCACTCTGAAGGACCAGGTCGATACCGAATTCCAGGGGTTTCTGATTGACGGGTGTTGCAAAAGTACTGTCTATCAGGGTCAAAATATTATATTTATCCGCGATCTTTTTCAGCTTCACAAGGTCAAAAATATTCAAATAGGGATTGGTAGGAGATTCGGAGAAGATAAACCGTGTATTCTCCTGTATAGCCTCTTCCAGAACATTGTAATCCCCGAAGGGAACAATGGTACAGGCGATCCCGAAGCGTTTTAAATATAACTTGCAGAACTCCAGGGTCTTTTTATAGCTGTCATCCGTAATAACAATATGGTCTCCGGAATAGACCAGGGAGAGGATAGATGTGGTGATAGCGCTCATTCCGGATGAGAAGACTACGCAGTCTTCGGCTCCTTCAAGGTCAGCCAGGCGATTCTCCGCAATAGTGGCCGTGGGATTCCCGTACCGGCCGTACTCAAACCGTTCCTTCTTCTTTTTGGTATACTGCTCGATCTCCGCACTGTTCTTGAAGGTAAAAGTAGAAGTCTGGACAATAGGTGTGGTAATGGAATCAGCATACTTTTGC
>JAHITG010000113.1 GCA_018817865.1 Spirochaetota bacterium | reverse complement strand
CCCTTATCAGATCGCATTCAACTGTATTCCCCATATCGGTGATTTTCTGGATAACGGGGATACTAAAGAAGAAGAGAAGATGGTCCTTGAGACTCAAAAGATCATGGGTGACAAGGATATCAGGGTAAGTGCCACTACTATTCGGGTGCCGGTCTTTACCGGCCATAGTGAATCCGTGAATATTGAGACCGAATCAAAAGTGACCCGTCAACAGGCCATGGACCTGTCGAAGGACGGAAAAGGGATCAAGGTAGTGGATGATGTAGCCAATAATAAATACCCCATGCCCTATGACTGTGCCGGGACCGATGATACTTTTGTGGGCAGGATCCGGGAAGACTCCTCGATCGAGAATGGCCTGAACATGTGGATCGTAGCGGATAATTTGAGGAAGGGTGCCGCACTGAATGCCGTCCAGATCGCCGAAGTCATGATAGAAAAGAACTTGATTTGATGATATTTTAAATCTTTAAAAAAAGTAATTGGCTTTTTGGTTTATGTGTAATGTCCCATCAGCCAAAAGCCATGAACCATTAGCTAATAAGGAGGGAGATTATGGCAGATATTACAACGGAAAACATCAGAAATATAGCCCTTATCGGACATAACGGTACAGGTAAAACATCACTTGCTGATGCACTTTTGTACGAAGCCAAGGCTGTTTCCCGGCTGGGAAAAGTGGATGACGGCAGTTCAGTCTTTGATTATACTGAAGAGGAGATCGAAAGGAAGATCTCGATCAGTAATTCCCTGGCCCAGTTCATGTACAATTCCAAGAAGATCAACCTGGTCGATACTCCCGGATATACTGATTTTATCGGTGAACCCATTGCAGCACTAAGAGGAGTAGATATTATTGTGGATGTTATTGATGCTGCCATGGGGATCCAGTTTACATCCCTTAAGTTGTTAAAAGAAGCTCAGAAACATAATCTTTCCAAGATCCTTTTTATCAACAAGATGGATAAAGAGAATGCTGATTACGACCAGGCATTGAACAAGATCAAGGATGTGATCAAGACAGGAGTAATGCCGCTTACTATTCCTATAAGGGAAGGGAAAGAAATAAAAGGCGTGATCAATGTGTTTGAGAATAAGGCATATTATATAAACGGGGATAAGGTCGAAACAAAAGAGATCCCGGAAAATCTGAAGGGTACAGCTGATGAATACCGTCTGAAAATGGTGGAGGCGATCGCTGAGACCAAAGATTCTTTGATGGAAAAATATTTTGAACAAGGAAGCATCTCCGAAGAGGAGATCTCCAGCGGGCTGAAACAGGGCGTACTCAACGGTACGATCACCCCGGTCTTTTCCGGCGTGGCAAACCGTGATATCGGTGTTCATTCCCTCTTGAATTTTATTGAGATCTCTTCTCCTTCACCCGCGGACAGGATCCCTGTAAAAGCATTCAAGGCCGATGGAAAGACCGAGGTGGAATGCAAGGCAGACTCATCTGCTCCTGTTAAAGCTTTTATCTTTAAAACTGAAGCCGAGTCCCATGTGGGAGAGTTGAATTTTGTTCGTGTTTTTTCAGGAACGATCAATTACGGGGAAGAGTATTACAATACCAACAAGGATGTCAGCGAAAAGATCGGCCAGATCAACTCTATAGTGGGTAAGGATAAAAAAGAGATCAAGAAGCTGATTGCCGGAGATATCGGGGTTCTCCTGAAATTAAAGAAGACCCATATAGGGAATACACTCTGTTCTGCTTCAGATAAAGTGAAATTTCCGGATATCGAGTTCCCGTATCCGCTTTTGGATATAGCTATTAAGGCCAAAACCAAAGCCGATGAAGACAAACTGAGCTCAAGCCTGCATAAAATGCTGGAAGCTGACCCCACGATAAAGATAAATGTGGATTCGGAGCTGAAACAGACCATTATCAGCGGAATGGGTGAAGTCCAGATCAATATATTCCTGAATAATTTAAAGAATAAGTATGGTGTCAATGTCATTACCGAAGACACAAAGATCCCTTATCGTGAAACGATCAAGAAAGCATCTGAAGCTCAAGGGAAGTATAAGAAACAGACCGGTGGAAGAGGGCAGTACGGTGACTGCTGGCTTAAGATCGAACCTCTGACTACAACGAACGGCAGTGAAGATTTTGAATTTGTAAATAAGATCGTCGGCGGTTCCATCCCCGGAAAGTATATACCATCAATAGAAAAAGGCGTAAGAGAAACCCTTTTAAAAGGGTTCCTGGCCGGATATCCGATCATCAAGGTCAAGGCCACGGTTTTTGACGGCAGTTATCATAATGTGGACTCGTCAGACATTGCTTTTCAGATAGCTGGTTCCATGGCATTTAAAATTGCTGCGGAAAGTGCAAAGGCTGTGCTCCTTGAGCCTATCATGAGGATCAAGGTCTATTCTCCTGATAAATATATGGGTGATATCATGAGCGATCTTAACAGCCGGAGGGGAAAGATCCTGGGTATGGAAGACCAGGCCGGCCTCAAGATCATCAATGCCCATGTGCCCCAGTCTGAAATGAATAAATACATCAATGAGCTCAAATCGATCACTCAGGGAAGCGGTACTTATGAAAGTGCATTTGACCACTACAGTGAAGTTCCTCATGATGTCAGCCAGAAGATCATTGAACTGGCTAAAAAAGAGAAAGAGGAAGCTTAAAAAATAATGAGTGATCCTGATAAGGGCCTCTATAAAGTTGTATTGGTCACGGCTCCCAGACAGGAAGCAGATATGATCGGACAGGTGATCGTTCAGCAGAAATTATCCGCTTGTGTTAATATTGTCGATACGATCAAAAGTATCTACTGGTGGGAGAATAAACTGAATACGGATGAAGAAGCTCTTTTGATCTTCAAGACAACAAAGGATAAAGCAGAAGCCCTGATAACAAAGGTGAAACAGATCCATTCCTATGATGTCCCGGAAGTTGTAGTCCTTGATATCAGTTCAGGCAATGAAGATTATTTAAAATGGATCTTGGAGTCTGTTAAATAAATATAAAGAGAGAATGGCACAAGATCAGGTCGTGATGCCGTGGATTTTTCAAAAGAACTGAACAAAGAACAGCTGAAGGCTGTTGAGACTTTTGATACTCCTTTATTCATATCAGCCGGCGCAGGAACCGGTAAAACCAGGGTCATCACTTATAAGATAGCTTACCTGCTGCAAAAGCTGAAGAAAGATCCCTGCAATATACTCGCATTGGCTTTTTCCAACAAAGCGGCCGATGAAATGAAGAAGAGGGTCATCCGGTTTTCAGAGAACAAAAAGCCGGATCTCTGGATCTCAACTTTCCATTCCCTCTGCACGGTGATTTTACGCAGAGAGCATCCGGAAGATTTTATAATCATTGATGACAGTGATAAGAACAGCATATTAAAGGATATTATAAAAGGGATGGAGCTTGATACGAATATCTACAATGCTTCCCTGGTAAACAGCACCATTTCGAAACTGAAAAACCTTCGCATTCCTCATGACAGGAAAAGCACGGTGGACCCGGAACATCACGGCCTGGAAAAGATCTTTGCGATCTATGAAAAGTATGAAGAACTGAAGATCCGCCAGAACTATTTTGATTTTGATGACCTCCTGATCAGGGCCATACAGCTCTTTTATAAGGATAGAAATGTCCTTGATAAATACCGTGAGCGCTTCCGGTACATCCTGGTGGATGAGTTTCAGGATACCAATGAATTCCAGTATGAGCTGGTCTATCTGCTTGGATATGATAAAAAGAATATAACCATTGTCGGAGACCCGGATCAGTCTATCTATTCATGGCGAGGTGCTTCTATTAATAATTTTACAAAGTTCAGGAATGATTTTAAAAACCCCCTTATCATAAAGCTGGAGCAGAACTATCGCTCGGTAAATAACATTCTAAAAGCAGCCACTTCCGTGATCAGGCTCAACTCCTCTCATGATAAAAAGATACTCTGGAGTGCCAGGGCAAACGGAGAGAAGGTGAAGGCCTTTACATGTCCGGATATTGCGCAGGAGTCCGCGTTTGTAATAGAGCAGATCAATGAGTTGAAAAATGAAGGATACCGGTACAGGGATGTAGCGCTCTTCTGCCGAACCAACTATTACTATCAGAACCTTGAGTTTGCCATGCGGGAAGCAAATATTCCCTACAGGATCATCGGGGGGTTAAAATTTTTTGAAAAGGTTGAGATCAAGAACCTTCTGGCTTATCTTAAATTCATAAATAATCAGAATGACGCCATGTCTCTTTTGCGTATCATCAATTTTCCTCCCCGGGGAATAGGAAAGCAGACAGTGGATACCATTGTAGAAACAGCAGCACAGAAAAAGACAGGCCTGTACAAACTTTTGCTAAGCGATCATCTTGATGATCATAAAAGGAGGGACCAGCTTGATCTTTTTACGGATTTGATCCAGGAGCTGATTGAGAAGAAGAATAAAATGGATTTACTGGAACTTGTGACGCATCTGATTAAGAGAACAGAGTACCTGGAATATTTGAAAAAATTTCCGGAGTATGAGATCCGGTTGAATAACGTAAATGAATTTTTAAAGGATATCAGGGATTTTATGAAGCAGAATAAGACAGGAGCCACCCTGGAGGAATATATCTTCCGCATCAGCCTGATGACACAGATCGATGAGCTGCATGAGAAAGAGGATGACGTGCATGTGATCACGATCCACAATGCAAAGGGCCTGGAGTTTAAAGCTGTCTTTATCATCGGGCTCCAGGAAGGAATGTTCCCTCATTACAGGATCCTTCGAAGTGAGGATTACCAGACCCAGATCGAGGAAGAGAGACGCCTCTTTTATGTCGGCCTTACAAGAGCCAAAGAGAGGGTTTATCTGACAGGCCCCCAGCTCTTCAGTTTTTTCGGGAACAACAGGATCGTGGATACATCCCGGTTCATCTCCGAGATCAACCCTGAATTTATCGAACATGTTTAGGACAATATCTTGATCCCTGACAAATGTAGGGACAAGGCATGCCTTGTCCCTACGTAATGATTGTCATTCCCGCGAAACAGGCTGTTGCAAATTAAGGGAATCAATTTAATTGATTTTCAATAATTTTTTATTATAATTAATTATAATTATTTTTAAAGATAAGGGGTTTCCTTAT
>JAHITG010000112.1 GCA_018817865.1 Spirochaetota bacterium | reverse complement strand
CTTTTTATCCTGGGATCATTGATCCATTCTTCAAAATCATCCGGTGGAGAGAGTACATCCGGATTGTCATTGTAAAAAAAATCAGCCAGGCTGTAACTAAGTATATCTGTCATATTTTATCCTTGATTAGTGACTTGCTATTATAAAAAGAGAACAATCCGGGATCACATATGCTGAACGAATTTATCAGCCAGTTCATCGATGTTCTTCAGTTCAGCCAGCTCTGATCTGGGTATCTTAATGTTAAGCTCTCTCATGGATGTGGAAACGATCTCAATAATATCAAGACTGTTTGCACCGTAATCACTCATCGCTTTTGACGGGTCAATATCTTCTGCATTTATATCTTCAAGATTATCCAGAATATGCTTCTTTATGACCTCAATTACTTTTGCTTTGTCCATGGTTTTCTCCTTTCATTTTTACGTTTGGTCTTAACCTATGTTAAAATCCATCATATATTAATGTATAGAAATAAAATTTCAAGAAAAATCTCATTTTTTCTTATTTTTTATAGAGAGATACCGCATCATCAGATTATCCCTGAACGGCATTCCATGGTCCACGGAAATGATCTGGCCGTTCATGGCATCCAGGTACCCGCTGCACAGGGCGAAGACGGATCTGCCGCAGTCTTCCGGTGTCAGGATCATCTTCTCCGGGATGTCATTTTCCTTTAAAAAATCAAAGAACTCCTCTCCGAATATCTGTGAGAAAGATTCTGTCTTGACCGTGCCGAACCGTATCACATTGACCCGGCTTCCCTCCTCAAACAGATGAATAGAGAGGTACTTTGCAAAAAATTCAAGCAGGGCCTTGGATGCTGCCACAAAATCATAGCCCTGGTAAAAATGATCAGGCCCGTCACTGGAGATCCCCACTATGTAAGAAGGGTATTTTTTGAACAGCTTGTTTATCTTCCGGGAATACTCTATCATGGGCCAGGTGCTGTACTCCAGTGTCTTGAACAATGACCTCTTCTTATATTCGTCAATGGACATGGTCCTCTGCGCAAAACCGACATTACTGATAAAAATATCGATCTTCTTCTCGGTCTTTGCGATCTGAGCCAGCAGTTTATCCGTGTCCTCATCCACTGAGACATCTGCTTCCAGCAGGACAGGTTTTTCAGCCTTCTTTTTTTCGAATTCTTTGCCGAGCTTATCCAGGTCAGCACTTCCCCACTTGTATGTCAGGTATGTCCTGGCTCCGGCCATGGCGAACTGGAGGGCCGTTGCCAGTCCTATCCCTTTGGTCCCGCCCGTAATAAGAACAGCTTTATTCTTCATGTCGATCTGTATCATCTTTTCTCTCTTATTATAAAATTATTCAAATAATGTATTATATAACGATATCATCTTTATTGTTTTTATTATTCATTCTAAAAAATAAAGCAATTCCAAAACTAATCGGGCCTAAACGGCCGATATACATCAGGATAATTATTATTAATTTTCCAATAGGAGTAAGTACGTTTGTTATGCCTGTACTTAAACCCACTGTTCCGAGGGCAGATGATGCTTCAAACAATATTTGATGAAAATCTATCTTTTCTGTTAAGGTCAATAAAAAAACGCCTATCGTTAATACAATAATATAGAAGGAAAAACTGCATACAGCATATATTATTCTTTCCTGGGGAATGATCCTGTTAAATAATTTAACATTTTTTTCTTTCTTAAACGTACTATTTAATAATCCTAACAGAGCACTGAGAGTTGTAGATTTAATTCCGCCGCCGGTTCCGGAAGGAGATGCCCCTATGATCATCATAATATTTATTAAAAACATTGTTGAAAGAGCAATCTGTGGGATAGGAATGGTATTAAAACCAACTGTGGTTATTGATGTCATAGCCTGAAAAAAAGATACCTGCAGTTTCTTCCACGGGACTAAATTCCGAATAGAAGGTTCAGTAATAAAAATAAGTAAAGTGCCTGTTAAAATAGTCCATAAGGTGATATTGATAATAATTTTACTCGTCAGAGTAATGTCATTTTTTTTCCCTTTTATTAAAAGCCAGATGTCAACCATAACAATATAACCAATTGCACCAAATATACTTAAACTGCCTATAATGATATTGCACCAAAAATTGCCTACAAATCCTTCCAGACTGTTATTGTAGAGGCTGAATCCGGCAGTACAGAAAGATGAAACACTGTGAAAAACAGAACTCCATACCGCATTCACTCTGTTGTCTGTTCTGAAAATAAAATATAAAAGAATTGCCCCGATTAATTCGATTATAACACTGTAAATAATGATACTTTTAATAAATTTAGATATACTGAAATGTTTTGGCAGACTGAAGGATGTCGATAAAATATTTTTACGGACATCGGGTACTTCTTGTTTTATTGAAAGGATAATAAAAGAACCAAAAGTCAT
>JAHITG010000012.1 GCA_018817865.1 Spirochaetota bacterium | reverse complement strand
TAGAGCTTTTAAATAAAAATGGTTATTATAATATCAGGAATCTTCTTCCCGGCTTTTCTGATGGTGCGTTAGTCGGATTACGGAATAAAAATAATGAACTGCTTGATCTGGGTATAATAAAAAATATTGATTTTTTAAAGAAAAAAATCTGTATTAATACCCCCTTTAAAGGAAAACAGAGTGATATCCGCATCATTCAATTTGGCTCTCTGAAATACAGGGGAAACGGGACGGAGAATGGTTTTTTTGAACCGGGAAGTTTTTAAATGGATCAAAAACCATATATTAGAGCAGGTGACAAATACCTGTATACTGATATTATTAAGATAGACCATGAATACATCAGAATAGGCACATTCCCTCAGATATCCAAACACCTGAATGAATTAAAGATCAAGACAAAATATATCATTCTTCTGCCTCCGGTCATTACACTGGCCGGGGATAATTATACGGGGGAAGAATTTGTTATCTGGAACATGATATATAAAAAAGAGACTTCTTCTCCCAATATATACATAGGTGACAAAAAATATGTTCGTTATCTATATCACCGGCTTAAATATACGGTTAATCAGACCTTCAACATTGCAAAAACCAGAATAGTAAAAAGAAACTCCATTAAAAAATTCTTTAAAGGCACATATATAAAACCGGATACTCATTATAAACTGAATGATAGGGTAAGGATCTATTACGGGATAAGTAACATACAAATATTTTATAAAGACCGGCTTCTCTATGACTGGCAGGAAAACAATCCCTCTCTTAATATACATAAGAAGATCGCACAATTATTAATACCTTATAAAAAGAGTTTTTTTGGACCCTTTAACTCACTGTCGATCATACCTTTAGGGAGCGGTAACGGTTTTCACGGGCATACCAGTAATTTTATTATTCAATATGCAAGCAGAAATATCTGGGTTGATGTAATGGCCAAACCTTTTTTAGCTTTAAGAAAGATCAATTTCCCCTGGGATAATATTACAGATTACTTTATATCCCATGTACATGAAGATCATATTGAAGGATTTTCCTCTATTCTGGAATATGCTTCCATCAGGAATAAACCCGTTAATCTGATCACCACATTCAGGATCTTTAAGCAACTGGAAAAGATCTATACTTTCCTCTTCCCGGATTTTAACGATCTGGTCAATCACATCAATATAATACCCCATTCTACACTGCCCTATTACCATGGCTATCTTACGGTTCGCCTGTCTCATCACGTCCTGCGCTCAGGTACTCTGGGCCTCAAGATCAGGTACAAAAATAATGTCTTTGCCTTAAGCGGAGATACTTTTTATTCAGAAGAATTTGAGAAGAAGCACCCCCAATGTACCTCTGTTGACAGTTCCTGGTATAACGATTGTGATCTCATATTCCACGAAGTCGAATTTTTTAAAAAAGATACGGTTCATACATATTACACGGAAATTAAAAAATTACAGAATAAGCTTAATGGGAAAATACTGGTATATCATAACAGTTCAGATAAATTTTTACTTCCCGGGGTAAAAGAGTATAATCAGTATATAATAAAAAATGGAGAAATAGAAATAAAATAATATATTATACTAAAATAGAAGTCTAGTTATTATTAATAGGAGTAAAATGATATTGAAAAAATTGCCGTTTATCATGCTGCTCGGCCGCCCCGGATGCGGAAAATCACTGATCTTTAAACTACTAAAAGAGTACTTTTCCGAAGAGAAGATCGCAAAAGAATTCAGCAGAATTGATGATTTTCCCATTCTGCAAAAATTGCTTGAAGAGGATACAAAAGCCTTAAGACATGAAAAGAAAGATGGAGGCTTTGCCGTAACAGACTGGAGTATCATCGATGATGTTCTGAAAGAAATGAATTCAATTGTTTTAGATCAAGTCCGCCCGGACAAAATGCTGTTCATTGAATTCAGCAGAGCCAATTATCGGGAAGCACTAAAAAATTTCACCCGGGAATTTTTAGATAATACCATCATCCTCTATATTAAAACTTCATTCGACATTTGTTTAAAACGGAACGAAGACAGGTATAAAAATACCGAAGAGAAGAATATTGATGACCATATTGTTCCACCGGACCTTATGCACGCCTACTATAAAAATGATGATTTTGAACTGATTCTAACCAATGATGGAGAGAAAGAACTGAAATCACGGATCAAAATGCCTATTTTTGTACTTGATAACAATAGTAATGAAATAAAGCTTTTACGAAAAGATCTATCCCGATTCGTTGATTATTATAAGAAATCAGCTGAAACAGGAGCTGTATAAAATTACAGAACCGGCACATGATACGTAAGAATATTGAAGAGTTTGAATCTGCGCACTTATCTAAATATGCCACTTTAAGCAAAAATTCAAAAGGAAGACAGCAATATGAAAAACCATGCACCGTCCGCACGATCTTTATGAGGGACAGAGACCGCATCATTCATTCCAAGTATTTCAGAAGGCTCAAACATAAAACACAGGTTTTTCTGGCTCCTAAAAATGATCTTTATAGAACACGCCTGACCCATACACTGGAAGTAACACAGATCGCAAGGACTATTGCCAGAGCCCTGCAGGCTAACGAGGATCTTACTGAAGCCATTGCATTGGCCCATGATCTTGGACATACACCTTTTGGACATTCCGGAGAGCATATTCTGAATGCCCTGTCTCCGCTGGGCTTTAATCATGCAAGGCAAAGCCTCCGTGTCGTGGATATACTGGAGAAACAGGGAGGACTGAACCTCTCCTATGAAGTCAGAGATGGGATCATGAAACACTCGAAAGGCGGTAAAAAACTTCTTCCTTATCAAGATAAAGACTGCCCTTCCACATTAGAAGGTGAGATCGTTCGTGTATCAGATTCCATAGCATATATTAATCATGATATTGATGATGCCATCAGGTCAGGTTTGATCAAAACATCTGATTTTCCTTCATCATGTATACGCGTACTGGGAAAGATCCATTCAAAAAGAATATCCACCATGGTATATGATATCATCGAATGCAGCATTAATAAACCTCATATATATATGAGTAAGTTGATCTTAAAAGAGACAGAAAAACTCCGGTCTTATTTATTTAAAGAAGTTTATACATTGCCTGAAATAAACGGCGAATCAGAAAAAGCGGCAAAAATATTAAAAGACCTTTTTCTTTATTTTAAAGATAATCCCGGTATACCTCAAAAATTTTTTAGAAAAATTAAAATTAAAAAAATAAGGAAAGAGATGGTCATTATAGATTATCTTGCATCATTAACTGATATTGAAGCCATTGAATTAAATAAAAAAATATTTGAACCGAAAAGATGGTCTGATAACCTTCTGTAAAATAAAACGGATATTTTTTATATTTCAAGGTTATATTTTTTAATCAAGCGTATCAGATGCTGATATGTTGAGATCTGAATTTGGTTCATTTCTTCAATGCAGCCATTTCCATAAATAAAATAATCAGCAGTTAATTTTGTAATTTTCATGTATCCGTATTTTCCTCTAAATTTAATAGAGTTACCTTCAATCTTAAACACATTATCCTCCATACTCTTATTGGATTTCAATCCATTTCAAATACCTGATGCCTGGCTACCAGCATATATCTGTAAGGACGAATTAATAAGATAGAGGGGGAAAAATAATAATTATTGGAAATGTAAATGTCTATAATAAAAGATCGATCAATCAATTATTAATTGATAAATTCCGTATTTATAGAAAAATTTGCTTTTACTTCTTTATCCTCATTTAAATACTCACCTGCTGATTGGACATAGAATGCAATGACTTTCTTTAATCGCTTAACTGCCATTTCAGAAGATGAACCATAACTGTATATATCCAGCTCTTTACACTTTGCAACAAAATTTCTTTTTTTCTTGAAAATCTCTATTGTTAACACCATACACTAATATATCGACATCGATATACGCCAACTTTAAATTAATTTAAGATTGTAGAAAAACTTTAAAAATACACCATTTAAATTTGAAAAACAGCTTAATATCACTCTCAAAATAAGCTGAATTTCTATTTAAAAATTGTGCATTTTTAAAATTTATCTGATATAAATTATTTATATTCTGCTAATATCTTCTCGATTTCAGAAAATTTATCACATATTTGAATCTTCTTTCTAATACCGGCGCTATCCTTAAAACTCTTTATATATTGTGCCATCTGACATCTGAAAATAATGATCCCCTTCCTTTCACCAAAGAATTGAACCATCTTTTGAAGATGTAAAAACATCCCTCTGATCTTCTCTTTCGGATCCGGTTCTGTATATCTCTCCCCCTTTATAAATTTTTTTATATTTTCAAAGATCCAGGGATTCCCAATAGCACCCCTCCCGACCATGATCCCGTCTACAGGATGCTTCAATCGATCATAAGCTTCCTGTACTGTAAAAATATCCCCGTTCCCAATAACCGGTATAGGGACTTTCTTTTTCAAGTCATATACCTGATCCCAATTCGCTTTTCCGCTGAACACCTGCTTCACGGTCCTGGGATGAAAAATGATCATTTTACAATTATTATCACTGGCGATCTTCCCTATCCTTCTGTAATTCAGATCATTTTCATCCCATCCGCTTCTGATCTTTAAGGTCAAATGTATCCTGATATTTTTACTGATATAATGTAATATATCATTCAGCTTACGCGGATCCTTAAGCAAAGCACCTCCTTTATTCGCTCGCAGGATCTTTTTTACGGAGCATCCCGCATTGATATTGATTATCTTATAAGGTGTTTTTGTTTGAATATATTCACAGGCCTCTGAGAGGATATACTTGTCATCATCGAATATCTGAACAGCTTTATTCTTTTCATTTTTATCCGTATATAGAAGCGCCAGAGTCTTTTCATCTTCATGAACGATCCCCCGTGCTGAGATCATTTCTGTAAATGTAAGATCTGCCCCATGTTCCTGATACAGCATTCTTGTAGGAAAATTGGAGTAACCGGCAAGTGGAGCCGCAAAAATATTCCCCTTAACCATAAAATCATTATACTTTACAGGTCGCAGCATCAGAAACGCCTTAAGAATTAATGATCTTGTCAAATATTTTTGCAGGGGAGTACCTGGAATCAAGCAGGATGTTCATCAAGTGAGTCTTTGGCTGGAACATGTCAATGGTCTTTCCTTTTTCCTGTATATCATATGCCAATTCAATATACATATCCAGATTAAACTTTCTGCTGAATTCCGCAAGATGTTTTCGGTACATTTGTACCTCGTTTTGTGATAAAGCAGCTTTTTCCTCCCGCTTAGTCATATTTGTTCTATACTCCTGGGAGTAATCCTGATTTAATTTCTGTATGATACTGTCAAAGATCAGATCAGGCTTTGTAGATAAATGCTCTGCTGTCATCCAGATGATCTTTGAAAAAGGGTCAAATATCTTGATCATTTTAAATAATTTTATTAGCGATGGGGTCTTTCCTACCAGAATGATCAATTTCTTTGATATCAGGTCCAGCGGCTCAAAATACTCCTTGAATCCCATTTTTACATCAACGATCTTAATATTAGAGTAATTCACATCATTGAAGATCTTTCTGACCATAAACTGCAGTCTGACAAGTTCAGGATTATTCATATGATTCTCATTATCCAGGATCATTAAGATCCCCCGCTCGGATTGGACAAAATCTATATTTACAGAATCGAAAAAAAGGGTCTTGATCTTTCGCATCAGTTCCACATCTAAAAGCTCATTATACATGGCAACGATCTTTTTGATCTTTGTATCAGGGGTTATGATGTCCTGCAGAATTTTTAAAAACCTCTTTTTAAATACCTTTTTATCATAGAAGGAGAGTGAATTGGCTGCCTCAAACTGGGAGAATATCTTCTCTATTTCATTCAATGACGCTGTTTCCTCTGTATGATACCGCTGGGGATAATGCCTCTTTAAAAGTTTCATTAAGTTTTGATTATAGTATATGGAGATATTCTCGACTTTTTGAGCTTCCAGTTTCTGTAAATACTCATCGGTGAGAATAAGATTGATGGATATTCCTTTTTTCTCATCAATCCGGAAGATCTGAGCATTTTGTGTATCACTTGCATCCAGTTCAATTGACAGGTTATGCAGATTTTCTTTGGCCCATAATTCTTTAATTATTCTAAAGGGAATATACATCTTTTCCTTTACAGCTTAAAGAGCCGTGCAATATTCTTATAAATATACTTTTCTAAATTAATCATCGACACCCCTTTAAGTTTACTTAAAAATTTCAGTAGATGTATCAGATGATAGGGATAATTCTTCTCTCCCCTCACAGGTACAGGAGCCAGAAAGGGTGAATCGGTCTCACATAGAATATGGTCCATAGGTATTTTAACAGCTGTCTCGTGTAAATTAACAGCATTTTTATATGTCAGGTTCCCCGCAAAAGAGATGTAAAATCCGTGATCGATGCATTTCTTGGCTTCCGCGTATCCATACGAATAACAGTGAAAGACACCCTTTATATCCTTATATTCATTCCGGTTGAGGATCCTAAATACTTCTTTAAAAGCATTTCTGCTGTGAATTATAACAGGTTTATTAACCCCTTTTGCAATATTTAGAAATCGTTCAAACAGCTCCATTTGATTTTCAACTTTACTGTAATTCTTGAAGAGATCTATTCCGACCTCCCCAATACCGACGCATTTTTCATGATCGATCAAAGGAAGAATATCATTGATCTGGGACACGGTATAATGGTCCGCTTCCGACGGGTGTAATCCGCAAGTAAAATAAATCTCTTTGTGCTTCTTTGCCAGCCTCAGAGAGTTAAAGTTGCTCCGATGATCTACCGAAATATTAAATAAGGCACTGATCCTGCTCTTTTTACAGATTTTTATGATCTTTTGGATCTCATTCTCGTTATCAGTGACCAGATCAAGATGTGTATGTGTATCAATAAACATGAAGGTAATAATATGATAATTATGAATAGAAGGTCAATTAAATTATGGTTGACAATTTAAAAAATATATATTATACTACTAATGCAGAAAAGGACCGGAACTGGATAAAAATTTTTTTTATAGACTTTTTGGGAAGGAATATGAACCGTTTTTTTAAATCCGCTGTTAAATTCTATCATACTGTTAATAAAAAGGGATCGGAACACCTGACCGTCATGCTCATCCCACACTCTGAAAAGAAGATCTTCCGTCTACATATAAAAAATTTTACGCTCTTTTTTGCCGCGATCCTGATACTAATTATCATTGTCATTTCTACATTGAATATATTATCCACATCAACTTCTCAACAGGAAATGAAAAACCTGATCCGTCTTTCTCAAGCATGGAAATTAAAAGAAAGCCTGATCACAAAGCAGATCGACTCTTTAAACAGCAAGATCGAGGATCTGAAACCGGAAATAGAGGAATTATTTGCTTCTGCCTCCTCTAAAGAGGATTTTGTCAACCTCTATGCAAAAGGAGGCAGCTCAGATATAAGTGTTAATATTCCAAAAGAAAAATTACAGGGAAAGTTACCTGATGAGTACTACGATCTTGAGCACATTAAAAACGATATTGATCTTAGTAAAAAGTATATTGAAAGAGTACGCAATTTTATAAAGGAGAGAGAAAAATTATTCTCTAAGATCCCGTCTATCTGGCCTTTAAAAGTTGGAGGATATATTACTTCTGATTACGGATGGAGGAAACATCCCTTTCGAAGGCGAAAAACAGAATTTCACAAAGGAATTGACATTGCATCCTGGCCCGGTGCCCCTATTACGGCTACCGCGGAGGGTACCGTAAAATTCTCAGGGTGGCGGGGAGGATACGGGCTTACTGTTATTATAAAACACGAATATGGATTTGAAACACAGTATGCACATCTATCCAGGATCAGGGCATTTACAGGAAAAAAGATCAAAAGAGGAGATATTATCGGATTTTTAGGAAAGACCGGTGTAACGACTGGTTATCATCTTCATTATGAAGTCCGAATTGGTCTGAGTACCGTTAATCCATGGCCTTATATTATCAATATTAAATAACTTGTGCAGTCGGTAAAGAAAATCATGACACAAACAATCAAAGCAGATGAAATAAAAGAAAGCGGAATAATAAACAGCATAATCGGACAGGGTTCGGAGCTAAAAGGAGAATTTAAATTTGAAGGGGTTCTGCGTATAGACGGGGTATTTGCCGGTGAACTGAAATCAGATGGAAAGGTAATTATCGGGCAGACCGGTCATGTAAAAACCGATATTAAATCGGGAACCATCGTCATTGGCGGTCTTGTTGAAGGCAATGTATATGCTACAAAACAGGTTATTCTTCTGGCATCGGCGCAATTATTGGGAGATATTATTACACCCAGTCTTATTGTAGAAGAAGGTGTTATTTTTGATGGAAATTGTATTATTAATAAAGATGGAAACAAGGAGTTTTTTAGTAATATTAAAAAGGAGTTAGACGCTGGTAAGGGAAAAAAAGTCAAGAAAAACCCTAAAAAAAAGTCAAAATAAGGGATTCTTCATTACATTTGAAGGGATCGAGGGAACCGGAAAAACCACTCACATAATAGCATTATCAAAATTCTTAAAGAAAAAAAAGCTGAATGTTATTATTACCAAAGAACCCGGCGGGACACGTATTGGAAAACTGATCAGAAAGATCCTTTTAGATCCAAAAAATTTTCTCCTTAATCCTCTTTCGGAATTATTTCTTCTCCTTGCAGACAGAGCACAGCATGTTAAGGAGACGATCATTCCATATCTTAATAAAAAATATATTGTTATTTCAGACAGATATGCTGATTCTTCTGTAGCTTACCAGGCCGCCGGAAGAAATATTAGCACTGTATTAATCAAAAAGTTAAATGATCTGGCTATCAGAAATACAAAACCGGGATTAACATTTCTTTTAGAGGCAGATCTGGCCACATCCCTTAAAAAAGTAAAAAAACTGTCTAAAGAGTACAAAGGCGGTGACAGGATCGAACAGGAATCGCTGAAATTTCATAAAAAAGTAAAAAAGGAATATTTAAAATTACTAAAGACCAATAAAAACCGTATGGTCCGGATACCTTTACAGGAAAAGGTCGCAGATACCCAGAAGTTGATCCGGGATGTAACTGTAAAAAAATTAAAAAGGGTAAATATCCTATGATCGAAATCAATAAACTTAAATCCGATAAAACTATAAAAGAGAAGATCAAATCATTTAAGAAATCAAAGACATCAGATGTCCAGATCAAGCAATCTCCATTTTATGATAAGCTTCTGGAAGTATCAGAGGTTGAAGATATAAACCTTGAGCTGGATAAATTAATAGAACAGATCGATAAAGTGGGAAAGAAATTTGCAAATGATACTAATCTTGAAAATTTAAAGGAATATAAGAGTTTAATTAAAGCCTTCTTAGAAACAGTCATCAATAAAATGTTTAAAGTTAAAGAAAAATATGGCCACCGCTCCTGGGTTAAACAAAAAGTCTTTATCATAGTAGAAAAAATAAACGAAAGACTCGAGCGTTTGACTAATTTTATTCTTGAAAAAGAAAATCAAAATATTAATTTATTGGCCACCCTTGATGAAATCAGAGGTTTGTTAGTAGATCTGTATAAATGAATACCAATATGGTTTAAGTGAAGGAGTATCAAAAATGAAGATCACAATTATAGGCACAGGATATGTCGGTTTGGTAACAGGGGTATGTCTGTCTGACCTTGGAAATGATGTAATATGCGTTGATATTGATGAAAAAAAGATCAAAAATCTGGAAAAAGCTATATCTCCCATTTATGAACCGGGACTGGAAGAACTATTATCTAAAAATATCAGTGAAAACCGTCTTCAGTTCACATCCTCAATAAAGGAAGGGATTCAGAAATCCGATATCATCTTTATTGCGGTTGGAACACCTGAAAAGGATAACGGCGAAGCTGACATGTCAGCTGTATGGGAAGTAGCAAAAAATATCGGGCTTTATCTCAATGACTATAAGATCATTATCAATAAAAGCACAGTACCTGTTGGGTCAGGTGATCAAGTAAATCAGATCATCAAAAAGAACCTGAAAAAGAATGTAAAATATGATGTTGTATCTAACCCTGAATTTTTAAGGGAGGGATCGGCCATAAGGGATTTTCTAAATCCGGACCGTGTTGTGATCGGCTCGAACAATCAAACCCCTGCAAAAACCATAAAAAGATTATATGAACCGCTAAATGCACCCATTATCATTACGGACCTGAAAAGTGCTGAGATCATCAAGTATGCTTCCAATGCTTTTCTGGCTACAAAGATCAGTTTCATTAATGATATCGCTAATTTCAGCCAACTTGTTAATGCTAATATCAATGATATAGCTCACGGGATGGGAATGGATAAACGGATAGGGGAAAGATTTTTAAATGCCGGCATAGGCTATGGCGGCAGCTGTTT
>JAHITG010000111.1 GCA_018817865.1 Spirochaetota bacterium | reverse complement strand
CATCCTCCATTAAAACATCATTGATGATCGGTTCATCCCTTACTGCAAAGATGATCTTTTTTCTTTTGTCATTCTTTTTGATCTCTTCTATCAGGATCCTGTCAAAAACGATCTCGCCGGCGTTATCCCCCAAATAAAGAATGGTCACTGCTTTTTTAATGCTTTTAGAAAATGACGGAAAATTAAATAAACGGCGGCTTTCGTTTGGTACAGCCTTTTTTTCCGTATCCAGTATCTTTTTCAGTTCTTCTTCTATATTCAAAGAATTTTTAACGCCGTAATCGATAATGTTGCCTGCAATGGCAATTTCAACTGCGCATCGCAGTTTGTCGGATGAATGCGATATCTTTTTTTTCAACCGCGGATAATAGGAAAGTGCTGACCTGTTGCTTTTAGCCTTGATCTTACGATAGGGATCTCTATTGCCGGTCATCTCTTTTATTATTCTATGAATAACCATTCCCATTTCAGGAGGAGTCGATCTCATGGAAAAACCGGGTATCATTTTTGCCAGCTTATCCAGTATTTTTTTCTGCGTTTTAGTATCCGCATCTGCTAATCTTGCCGCTTCCAGGGCCTGCCTGAAGAAACAGGGAATACAATCCAGATATGTTCTCATGGGATCATCACCTCAAGTTGTGATCGATGGTACCATCCGGAAGCATATTATCCGGATGGTACTCTCTTTTATCTTCCATTAATTTTCTGATACAGAGAGAAAAATTGCTGAAACAGTAGTCTTCGATCCATCTTTTATCCAGTAATCCTTTTTCAAAATATCTTTTTAACGGACAGACTTGAAACCATGTACAGGTACTGCCGGGTTTCTTATTCATGTTCATGGCAGTGGCCGCCTGTTTTATCAAGACCATACCCTTTACCGCCGCCCGGCTGGCAAAGGCTTTCCCCTCCCTTTATCGTATTGTTAATAAGGCCGTTGATCACATCATCGATCCTACCTTCTATTCCCATCATTGTTTTTATATTAAATGAAGAGAACAACTCCTGTGCTTTCGGGCCCATTCCGCCTGCCAGGATACATTCGACACCCTGTTCATTCAGGAAGCGAGGTAAAAAACCCGGTTCATGGCCGGGGTTCTCCAGCTCTTCTTTTTTTACAAGTTTGCCTTCTTCGACCTGTATGATCGTAAAGGAGGGGCACCGCCCGAAATGGGCTGATACATACTCCCCGTCTGTTGATATGGCTATTTTCATTTTAGCTTACCTCCGTTAATTTTTTTGTATTATTTTATCTACAATACCTGAAAATATTTTACCGGAACCGGCGTCATTGATCTTTTTCAGGGCCTGATCAATATTTTTTTCCTGGTTTTCTGGAATTCCGCCTTATCCATTTTTTATCTCCTCTTTCATCCGGAACAGAAACAGATCCGTTTTAAATTTAAAAGTTCGGCAATGGCAGCCACAGTCACTCCGTAGAAAACCAGCTCATTCACGGGCCTGACCAGTGCGATCTTTCCGATAGTGTCATTGACAAATACCGAACCGGTCACCAGTGTCAGGTCAGACCAGTTTATTGCCTCCTTATAATGCTTTTCGCCGTCCAGCACATCCACACCGTATTTTTTACCGAAATTATCCTCATTCAGGTCAAGGACCTTTAGGATAAAAACGCCTGAAAGCTTTTCGATAAAAGAGGGCTGAAATCCGATCAGGGTGATCTTTTCCCTTTCGGGATACTCTTCTTTTATCCAGGATATAAGCTTTTCCGCACATTCCTCCGGTTCTTCATCTCTGCAGTGGCGCGTCCCCTGTATCATCTTTAAATAACGCATGACGGCGTTCATGGCAGCAATTAATACTGCCCTGTGAAAATTATTCTTTAACTCTTTTTTAATTATATTTTCCAGGGTATCGTTATAATTACCCGGCCTGTTGGTAAAAGCATGCCCGAAGCTCCCCTGAAAGGAAGCTTCCATGATCCGCTCTTTTCCTCTGAGGATAGGAAAATCATCCCTTTCCGGATTACCGATAGCCTCCTCAGGTGTTAAAACCCGCGATTCTATGGTAATCTCTTTTTTCAGCAGATCTTTATCTGATATGATCCGGTGAAATTTATTTCTTGCTTCCTCCAGATAACTCTTCATATAATTTCCTCCATATTTTCTTTATCGCATCCGTTGCTCTGTTATCAGAAAATCTGACCACGGGCTGTTGATCGACCATAGCCTTGATCACGGCAGGATCATAGGGTATTCTTCCGGCTACTGTTATTTCATTCTCCTTACAGAGTGTCTCTATTTTTTTTGTCATCTCTTCATTGATATCATATTTATTAATGCAGACAAATGTCCTGATCTTGAAATGCTCAGTAAGACCTGCGATCCTTTTCAGGTCATGCTCGCCGGAGAGGGTCGGCTCGATCACAATGAGGGCAAGGTCAGTACCTGAGATAGAAGCGATGACCGGACAGCCGATACCGGGTGAACCGTCTATGATAATAAGATCTTTTTTTTCATCCTGGGCCAGTTTGAAAGAACGTTTCCTGATCTCCGTAACCAGCTTGCCGGAATTACCGCTACCGGGATTCAGCCTGGCATGAAAGAACGGGCCGTATTCTGTTCCGGATGTATAAAGCTTGCCATCCGCATGATCGATCATGGTGATCGCATTTTCAGGACAGACCAGTTCACAGACACCGCATCCTTCACATTTTACAGGATCCACCTTCAGGTCAATGATCGCATCAAACCGGCAGACACTGACACACTTCATACACCGGGTACATTTTTCATTATAAATAACGGCTTTCTGAGAACTGATAAAATCTTCCTCCTGCTGTTTTTGAGGACCTAAAAGCAGAAAAAGGTCGGCTGCATCCACATCGCAGTCGCATAGAATTACATTTTCTGCTAACAGGGCAAAGGAAGCCGTTAAAGTTGTTTTACCTGTACCGCCTTTTCCGCTGATAATAACTATCTGTTTCATTTGATCTTTTCCTTTATAATATCAAAAAGTTCTTTGAATTTGTTTTGATACCCGGGCAGAACGGATATGATCGTTTCTCCCCTGGAATAGGCCTCTGCGATCTCTCTGCTGAAAGGGATCTCCATGACAACAGGGATATCTTCCGTACCACAGTATTCTTTTACCTGGTTATCACCGATATCTGATTGATTGATGATCACACCTACGGGGATCTTCATTTTTTTTATGGTTTCGACTGCCAGTTTCAGGTCATTCAATCCGAACGGGGTCGGTTCTGTTACCAGGAGGCAGTAATCGCTTTTTTCCACAGCCTCTATCATGGAACAGGAAGTCCCGGGGGGTGAATCGATCAGTACGATAGAGTCCTTTGCCATATAGCTTTTCAGCTTTTTAATTATCGGGACCGGTGAAGGCTGTGCAATATTCAGCAATCCGTCCATGAATTCTATATTCTGTCGTATTCCTTTTCTGATCTTGCCTACTGATACCGTATATTCTGAAATAGCGTTTTTCGGGCAGACGATCCGGCAGCCTCCGCAGTGGTGACAGAGCTCCGGAAAGATGAGTACCTGGTCTTCGAATACCGCCATGGCATTATACCTGCAGAATTTGGCACATTCTCCGCAGAAATCACAGAGTTGATAATTAACTTTTGGTACAAGGACTTCCACCTGTTCGATATTTCGGATGTCAGGTTTTAAAAAAATATGTGCATTGGGCTCCTCTACATCACAGTCGATCAGCTGAACATATTTTAAAGCCTGTGCCAGGTTCACTGATATGGTCGTTTTTCCCGTACCGCCTTTTCCGCTTGCTATTGAAATGATCATGATCTTTTTACATCCCGTGAAATAATTTTCTATTTTTTTCAGATTTTTTTCCTTCGTTTTCGTTTGCATAGAGCGGGTCATTACCGAATTTAAGATCCCAGAGTTCATCATAAGAAATATATTTCTTGACCTCATCCTCATGAAAGGAATATTCATAATTACTGCAGTAATTCATTATCTCCCTGTACGCTTTAATGATGCTCTGCATTTTTTCTTTCTCTTTTTTTCCTGATCTTCTGTCCTTGTCCGGATGCCACTTTTTGGATAGTTTCCGGAAATTTTTTTTGATCTTATCCAAGGTCGCTGTTTCACCCAGTCCCAGTACGGTGCATGCTTCCCGGATGCTGTTGATCTTACTTTCTTTCTCCATATATG
>JAHITG010000110.1 GCA_018817865.1 Spirochaetota bacterium | reverse complement strand
ATTTTATGCTGAATCAGGAGGTCAGACCAGCGATAAAGGCCGTATCTATAATCAGGAATTTGAATTCCAGGTATCAGATACCCAAAAGCATGCTAACTATATTTTCCATATCGGAAAATTGAATTACGGCGTTATCAAAAAGGGGGATAAAGTCATTGCACAGGTGGATACTGTCCTAAGAGCAGCGACAATGAAAAACCACACGGCCACCCACCTTCTTCAGGCTGCTCTGAAAAAAGTGATCGGTGATCATATTGTTCAGGCCGGAAGCTTCGTTTCCCCTGACAGACTGCGGTTTGATTTCAGACATTATGAGGCTATCCAGGCAGATAAACTGAGGGAAATTGAAGAAGTGGTAAATGGAGAGATCCAGAAAAATACAAGCATTGAAAAGTATACAAAGGAAAAAGATGAAGCTATTAAAATGGGGGCAACAGCCATTTTTGGAGAGAAATACGGTGAAAAAGTGCGTGTTGTCAAGATCAATGATTTCAGTATGGAGCTATGCGGAGGTACTCATATAGACTCCACGGGTGAGATAGGGCTCTTCCTCATCTTATCTGAAATGTCCATTGCTTCCGGTATCAGGAGGATCGAAGCGATTACAGGGAAAAAGGCACTTGATCATATTCAGAAGACCAGGAAAGATCTGGATGAATTGAAAAATATTCTGAAAGTCTCTGATGATAATATGATATCAAGGATCAGGCAGCTGCTTGAGACAAATAAAGAACTTGAAAAAAGATTAAACTCCAGTAAGTTTAACAATATCAATGATCTTACCAAAGATCTCAAGAGCTCTGCTCTTGAAAAAGACGGCTCAAAGTTAATCCTTCATATTTTTGAAGATGAAGATAATAAATTTGTCAGTAACATCGGAGACTCATTGATAAAAGAACTTAATAGCGGTATAATTCTGTTCTTTAACAGCAACAAGGAGGAAGATAAATTTTCCGTCCTGCTTCTTGTGACCGAAGACCTTATTAAGAAAGGAATTAATGCGAAGAAAACCATAAATACGATAGGTGCTCTTTTTAACGGTTCAGGAGGCGGACGGGATGACCGTGCGCAGGCCGGCGGTAAGGATTGCAGTTCTTTAAATAATATCCTGAAAAAGTCCAAAGAATTAATATTAAATTTAATATAACCGGATGGTGGTATTATGAAAAATATTTTAATCATTGTAAATATTATGGTGATCATCACAATAGCTGTCCTCCTCTTTTTTATACTCAGCTATAAAGAAAATATTATTACATTGAGCTCATTCCTGTTGATATCGTTTGTTATAAATATTCTTCTACTGGTCACGGGGAAGAAAGTAATATCAGGCTCAGGAAGTATTGATGAACTGAATTTAAAGACCAGGGTTACAGATTTTCTTAATGTTCTTGATAAAGGCAATATCAATGAATCACTTTTAAAAGAGACATACCGCAAAACCATACGCCTTTTTGAATCACTGGTAATTGATAAAGAGACCAATACCATAATTATCGAACACTTTAAATTTCTGGTTGAGAACGAGATAAAACGAAGCGGCAGGTATCAGAGCAAGTTCTCCCTGCTGGTCATTAAAGTGAATAATTATGCCCAGTTTAAAGATAAAACATCCGGCATTTTGAGGGAACTTAAAAACCTCTCCAAATTCCTGCTTCGTGATATGGATGTCGTGGGCCGGTACAGCAATGAATCGATCATCTTCCTGCTGCCTGAAACAGGGATAAAAGGGGCTCATACTGTCGGTGGAAGAGTATTAAAACTCCTTCCTACGATCAATAAACAAAAAATAGTTGACCAGGAAGTGCAGTTATCTATCGGAATAAGTACCTTCCCTTACAATGGTAAGTATTATGATGTCCTCATTCAGAATGCTGAAAAAAATCTGACACAGGCTGAAATGCTGGGCGGTAACCAGGTGATCTTTAATGTGGAAGAGGTTTAAAATTGATATTATCGGATCCGGTCAAACACTTTCAGTAAAAGAAAATTCCAATTTATTTAAAGAATTACAGAGAAACAGGATCTCACTAAACAGCACATGCAATGGAAAAGAAGAATGCGGTAAATGTGTTGTTCAAATTACTGCGGGGACCCCGCCTGCTGTAAGCTCTGATCAAAAACACCTGTCGAAAAGTCAAATTCTCAATAATTACCGGCTGGCCTGCTCCTGTAATATCCAGTCTGATATGACACTCTCCATTCCGGATAATTCAATTACTGAGCAAGGTTCCGCAAATACTGCAGATAATATAATAACAACAAGACCGGATCATCTGATATACACGATAGATCCTGTCATTGATCCGGGACGAATACTGAAGAAACAATCAAAAGGTTCTCGTCTCTTTGGGATAGCCGTGGATATCGGAACGACAACTCTTGTTCTCTCGCTGATCGATATGGTCTCCGGCGACACTCTTTCCACTGTATCAAAGATCGATCCGCTGGTACAGTACGGAGCTGATCTGATCTCCAGGATCACTCATTCGATCTCAGGCAAAAAAAACATTAAAATAATGCAGAAAGAACTTCTGGTTGCGATCAACAGCATGATCAGGGAATCAGCGGAAAAGAATGGTGTGGATCCTTCTGATATCCAAATGGCAACATTCTCCTCCAATTCAGTCATGAATCACATACTCATGGGACTTTCCCTGGTTTCATTCTCTAAAGCACCCTACTCTTTTGTAACGCAGAGCTTTAAACTGATCAGCAAGAATAGACTGAATTTAAAAATGAACAGTAATGCAATGACATATATCATACCCAATATATCAGGATTTATTGGCGGTGATATCATTTCCGATATGATCACAGCTTCACTCAATACAAAAAAGATCGAACTTCTGATAGATATAGGGACCAACGGTGAGATCGTATTAAATAAAAACGGGGAACTGTTCTGCACTTCTACGGCAGCAGGCCCGGCATTTGAAGGCGGGAAAATAAAATTTGGAATGATCGCAGGACCAGGAGCTGTCTTTTCGGCTGAGATGAATGGAGGAAAGATCCGGCTAAATGTCATCGGGGAAGGGGTGCCAAAAGGGATCTGCGGGACAGGTTTGATCGATCTTCTGAGCATACTGGTCAGAAAGAATTGCATTACGAAAGACGGACGCATTAATAAAAAGAAAGAGGAGGTCTTCAGGATAGACGAAGAACCTGTCATTGATATTTATAATAAAGAGATATATATTACTCAAAAAGACATCAGAGAGTTCCAGTTAGCCAAAGGCGCCATCAAAGCAGGGATCATGATCCTCCTTAATGATAACGGAATCTCTGAAGAACAGATCGATACCGTATATGTAAGCGGTGCTTTTGGCAACTATTTAAATATTGAGAACTCTATCGAATTAAATTTTCTTCCGGACATTGACATAAAAAGATTTAAATTCATCGGTAATGGCTCATTGACAGGAGCATATCATGCCCTGCTGAACAAATCTGTGATCCAGGAGATGGAAGAACTCAGTAAAAGGATTACATTTATAGAACTGGCCAGCAGGCCTGAATTTCAGGATATCTTTATTGATTCGCTTAATTTCTAGAACCACAAAGGCCACAAAGGATCAACAGAGGACACAGAGAAAAAAAGAATACCACAGAGGCACAGAGGCACAGAGGAAAAAACAAATAGGTATAAAAAAAATTATTGAGGTTCTTTTTTACTGATTGACTTTTAAAATAGAGAGGAAGGCTTCCTGGGGGATCTCAACATTACCGATCATCTTCATCCTCTTCTTTCCTGCTTTCTGTTTTTCAAGAAGCTTTCTTTTTCTGGTAATATCCCCGCCATAACATTTAGCGGTTACATCTTTCTTTACGGCTTTTACAGATTCCCTGGCAATTACTTTTGACCCGATTGCAGCCTGGATCGACACCTCGAACATATGCCGGCTGATCACTTCCTTTAATTTTTTAGTCACTGCCCTTCCATGAATATATGCTTTATCCTTATGTGCAATAAAAGAGAGGGCATCCACTTTATTTTTGTGGACCAGTATATCAACCTTGACCATCGCTGCCTTCTGGAATCCTATAAATTCATAATCAAAACTTGCATATCCTCTTGTTACTGATTTCAAAGTATTGAGAAAGTCGAAGATGATCTCCGCAAAAGGGACCTCATATTCCAGCTCTACTTTTAGAGGATTGATATACTCCGTGCGGATGTATTTACCCCTGAAGTCCGTCATTAAGGTCATAATATTCCCGATATAATCTTTTGGAGTGATAATAATTACCTTTACCATCGGTTCTTCAATATACTCCACTTTCTGGTTTTCGGGAAAATCAGCGGGATTATCGATCTCAACAGCATCTTTATCCTGAAAGCGGACCCTGTATTTTACATTGGGAGCGGTAATAACGAGATTGATATTAAATTCTCTCTCCAGACGCTCCTGAACGATCTCCATATGCAAAAGTCCGAGAAAACCGCACCTGAAACCAAAGCCTAAAGCAGGAGAATTGTTTGCCATAAATGAGAGTGAAGAATCATTTAATTGAAGCTTCTCTAATGCTTTTTTTAAATTCTCATATTCATCTCCGTCCATGGGATAGATCCCGGCAAAGACCATCGGTTTTACTTCTTTAAATCCCGGAAGAGGTTCTGATATTGGTTTAGCTGAAAGGGTAATAGTATCCCCTACATGAACATCCTGGATCTGTTTTATTCCTGCAATAATGTATCCTACTTCCCCTGCTGACAGCTCATCGACTTTATCATGCTTCAAACGATAGATCCCGACTTCATCAACTTCATAAGTATTTTTATTGGAAAAGAAAAGGATCTTATCACCGGCTTTTAACCGGCCGTCAAAAATCCTGATCTTAATGATCACACCGCGATACGGGTCATAGTAAGAATCGATAATAAGAGCTTTTAGAGGTTTCTCTTTATCGCCCTTGGGAGGGGGAATATTCTTAATTACGGCTTCCAGCAGTTCTTTTACTCCCTCCCCCGTTTTTGCGGAAACATTGATTATACCCTCTTTCTCTAATAATAAAGTATTTTCCATGGCTTCAGTGACAACCTTAATATTGGCCGAAGGAAGGTCTATCTTATTGATGACCCCGATGACAGGCAAATTATTATCAAAGGCTAAATGAAAATTAACAAGAGTCTGTGCCTGGATCCCCTGAGCAGCATCTACCAGGAGGATGGCTCCTTCGCAGGCGCTTAAAGACCTGGATACTTCATAATTAAAGTCCATATGCCCGGGAGTATCGATAAGATTCAAAATATAAGTCTTTCCATCCGCTGATGAATATTCCATTCTGGCAGACTGGGATTTAATGGTAATACCCCTCTCTTTTTCCAGGTCCATGGTATCCAGAACCAGTTCATTTTTGTTATCTTTAGATTTTAATCCGCACTCCTCCAGCAGACGGTCAGAGAGTGTTGATTTACCATGGTCAATGTGGGCAATAATTGAAAAATTTCTTATCTCTTCCATAAATCAATGAAAAGGGTATCAAATTCAAACTTAAAGTCAAATAATATATATTCGTTAATCAGGTTATTATTCCCTCATTCTCGATCTGTATCCTACAGATCTCCGAGGTCCCTCTCTATTTTGCCATCCATGGCAAAATAACGAGAGGGAAATCCGGGAAACAATAACCTGATTAATTCATCCGCCAAGGGGTGGAATGGTCCATGGTAAAATAACGATTCGGCAATCCGCCAGCAAGTATCGGGACAGGTACAATACTTTAAAAAGTATTGTACCTGTCCCGATACTTCCCCATGATTAATTCTTACGCCGAAGGGTGGAAATAAACTATATTATGAGATTATAATAAAATTAGTTTAATATAATGTAGGGACAAGGCATGCCTTGTCCCTACAAAAACTCCTGTTAAGTTACTTATTAACTATAAGGTTGAATCATACCTATT
>JAHITG010000109.1 GCA_018817865.1 Spirochaetota bacterium | reverse complement strand
TTTTAATTGCCTGTGATATGTCTGGCGGATCTTATTGAAAAAATCTTTATACTCCTGCATCCTGTAATCAGGATATGTCCATTCTTCCCACTCCATATACGTTTTTTTCTTGCCGTCATAATAGAGGGTATTCTCCAGGTAGATACCTTTACCCAGATAGATCCTGTGTCTGAAATCCTTCGTAGTGGCAAGCGTAACATTGGAGAGTGTAATATATCCCGGATCAAGGTTGATATCCCGGCCGCAATTTTTATCATCAGCCTTGATCTCTTCTTCGATACGGTTCGTGCGTATTTTTATGTCTACAATATCTTCCCGGTTGATCAGCATTTTAAAACTATAGAACTTTTTTAAAAGGCGTTCACCCATCTCGTCTTTATAATAGTCCGAAAGATCAAAGGGAAAAAGATCGCTCTGTTCATCAACCTTGCCCCACTGTTTTTCAAGCACTTCCTTTACTTTAAAAATTATTGAGTCATTTACGGCAATGATGCCTATAAACAACTTTGCTTTTTCCGGTAATTTTATCTTCCCCATTCCTATTTATTCAATACTTTTCGGATGACCCTCTCCCGCTCAATGATCAGAAGTTTTTTATATGCTTCAGAGCGGTCTATTACGAATTTAAGGCCTTTCCTGAGATTCATGAGCCTTTTAAATTCCGCAGGGTTTTTTTCCCGGAAATTTCTCAATTTAGGAGATTTCCTTGGTTCCGTGACAAGGAGGAACACCCTCGGCCTTTCCATCTTCAGCGTGTTCATGATCTTTAATAAGAGGAGGACCTTTTTAAATTTTTCGGGTTCTTCTTCCTTTAAACGGGCCAGATCCCTCTTTGATTCCTCTTTTAACCGGTAGATCTCGGGATCTCCCTTCCTTAATTCTTCCTGCTGCTTTCGCTCATTTTCAATTCGCTCTTTCTGCTCTTGATCCAGCTGTTCATATTCCTTTTTTTTCAATTCCTGATCCTTGGAAGTACTTGCCGAAGCATATATCTCTCCGGTTTCAGCATCGATCATTCTGGCATTGATCTGTTCGGAGTTCTCGTTTTTTATTATGGTCCCGGATACTATGGCATCAACATTCAGTATTTTTCCCACTCCCGGGGCCTCTTCGCCTGATTCCGTGACCCCTGTCATACTCAATTCCTGTTCCTGAAGGATCTTCTTGATCTGCTTTCTTTCAATCACTATGATCCCTTCGATCTGTGAAAGTTTCGTTACGATCTGTTCCGCAAGGATCTTTCCTTCTTCCATCTCTTCTCCGTCAATGTCAGTAAAATCAACTACCGCCACTCTTTTATTGGGAAGTTTTTCAATATTATTTATTACTACATTTACAATGACCATAGGAGTATCGTCTTTCTTTACTTCCTCTTTTTCAGCAACACTCTTGCTCTCCGGGGTTGATGCACATCCCATAAAAACAATAACCATACTAATACAAACTATTAATTTTCTCATAATCTCCTCCATATCTTATAAACTCAAGAAATCTTTGAACCTTCTGCAATATCCTTTTCCACTGTTAAAACAGAAAGGGTACCGTCTGTATCTGACGCAGCAAGCAGCATTCCCTGTGATTCAATACCCCTCATCTTCCTTGGCTTCAGGTTCACTATTACAATGACCTTTTTTCCCTGAAGTGATTCAGGTTCATAATGCTGTGCAATACCTGCCAGGAGTGTCCTCTTTTCATTACCGATATCAATATTCAGTTTCATCAATTTATCTGTTCCCTCCACTCTTTCAGCCTCAAGGATCCTGGCTACTCTGAGATCTACTTTTTTAAAATCATCAATTTCAATAAGTCCCGACTCTATTTTCTTCTCTTCCATATCATCCTCTCCTTTTTCTTCAAGCGGGGGAAAGAGGACTTTCTCTTTCCGGGTCTTTATCCCTGGTTTTAATCTTCCCCATTGGCCTTCTTTAAGGTAATTCAGAGTCTCGATCTTATCTTTTATTCCTATCTGATCGAAGATCTGGCCGGCTGTATCCGGCATAATTGGATAAAGATAAAGAGCGATCAGCCTCAGGGCCTCAATACAATTATAAAGAACCGCCATCAATTCATCCTCTTTCTTCTCCTTCTTTAAAACCCAGGGTTTTGTCTGATCGATATACTTGTTCAGGTTGTTTATATACTTCCAGATACGATCCAGTATCTGAGAAAATTCAAAACGCTGGTAGTGTCCGTCTATAACCTTCAACAGTCCGGTTCCTTCATTCCGGATCTCCTTATGGATCAAGACTTGATCCGACTTTTTATTATGATCCGGGATCATTCCGGAACTGTACTTTTCGATCATATTCAAAGCACGGTTCAGAAGATTCCCCAGATCATGCGAGAGGTCCCCGGTATACCTTTCTTCAAGCCGCTTAATGGAAAAATCACTGTCTTTACCGAAAGGGATCTCTTTCAGAATAAAATATTTAATGATATCAGCGGAATACTTTTTTTTAAGCTCAAGCGGATCGATCACGTTCTTTAAAGTCTTACTGATCTTTTCACCGTTGATAGTAAAGAAGCCGTGTCCGAAGACCTGTCTAGGCGGTTTCAGTCCGGCTGACATGAGCATGGCCGGCCACATAATAGTATGAAACCTGAAAATATCCTTGCCAACAAGATGAATACTATGGTCCCAATACCGGGCCATCTTTTCATCATCTTTATAATATCCCAGTGCTGTAATATAGTTTATAAGAGCATCAAACCAGACATAAACCACCTGGTCCTGGTTCGGATCGATCGACAATGGTAATGGAATTCCCCAGCCTTTTGTTAACCGTGAAATACTGATATCCTGGAGTCCCTGCTTGATAAACTCTATCATTTCATTCCGCCGTGAAACAGGAAGGGCGAAATCATCCTTTTCAAAAAGCTTCAATAATGGTTTTTCATATTTTGACAACTTAAAAAAATAGTTTTCTTCTCTTACCAATACAGGTTCTGCTTTATGATCCGGGCATTTTTTATCCACCAGTTCAGCCTCTGTCAAAAATCGTTCACATCCCATGCAGTAGAGGCCTTCGTACTCTTTTTTGTAGATATCCCCCTTTTCATGACACTTAATCAGGAGCTTTTCAACGCTTTGTCTATGTTCTTCCGTTGTTGTCCGAATGAAGATATCAAAACTGATATTCAGGTCCTCCCATGTCTTCCGCCATTTATCTGCCATGCTGTCAATGAACTCTTTATTACCAATCCCTTTTTCTCTTGCAGCCTCAACAACTTTCTGGCTGTTCTCATCCGTACCCGTTGCAAAGAAAACATCATCCCCTATCAACCGATGGTATCTTGCCAGTACATCGGCTGCAGTTGTACAGTAGAAATGCCCTATGTGAGGTTCGTCATTGATATAATAGATAGGTGTGGTAACATAAAAAGGCTCTTTTTTATTTAGTCCCAATCTTCACCCCGCCTTTTTTTATATTCTCCAGTTTAACTTCAATGATATGGCCGTCATCTATCTCCAGATATACACTCTTTTTTATTATATTGCATCCCTTGACAAGACAGGTCATTTCACCGGAAGAGGGTATATTATATCCGATATATTTCTCTTTATTGAGCCCTTTCACATCGATCTTAACCATTGAATTTTCCTTTGGAAAGGCCTTTTTGATCTCCTTATATGTCTCATACTCATATGCCAGACAGCATAACAATTTCCCGCAGTTTCCGGATATCTTTACTGCATTTAAAGAGAGGTTCTGGTCTTTAGCCATTTTGATCGAAACAGCATCCAGCTTGTTCAAAAATGTACAGCAGCACTGCTCCAGCCCGCAAATTCCGAGACCTCCGATCATTCTCGCTTCTTCTCTCTGAGAGACCTGACGTAATTCTATCCTCATCTTAAAAACAGAAGCGAGGTCTTTGACGAAATTTCTGAAATCTATGCGATTCTCTGCAGAAAAATAAAACATAAGCCGTTTTTCATCAAACATATACCGGGCAGTAAATATCTTCATTGACAATTGATGTTTCTTAACTTTTTCTTTGGCGATATTCAATGCTTCCTGGTTCTTGGTTTCCAGTTTTTTTATTTTTTTAAAATCTTCCTGATTTGCCAGACGTATCAGTTCAGCAAGCTTCTTATTCTTCAGTTTTTTTGTACCTTTTATTTCATGAACCTGCTTGCAGATCTTTCCGATATCATCTCCGAATTCGGTCCTGATAATATAAATATTACCGACCTTTACATCAAAATCTTTGGCATTACAGAAGGTACAGGTGCTTAAATGATCTATTTTTACGCTTACGATCTTCATAATATATTTTTCCTTATTAATAAAATTAAATTCTCAACCAGTAATTTTACATCAACATTCGTATTCACCAGATAAAATTTCGTCTTTATGACTTCACTGATGATAATATTATAGGAGTTCAATTTAATGTTTTTCGTTTTAAAATTCAAGTAATATTTGAAAAACCTTGAATTTCCCGCATCATGTACAGTTGTAAGATAGGAGCTGTGCAGATATAACAGCAAAAGATCAAATAAATGATCCAGATAATTCAGCTGAAGGGAATGTATCTTTTGACTGATCATAAATAAAGCTTCCATATCGATATTTTTTGCTGCTATGCATTCTATGATAGCATCCAGCACACTGATTATCTCATCAGCCATTTTATTCTCCGTCAGGAACTCAATACCGTTCAAACTGCCGTTTGCCATAAATGATATCCGCTCAGTCTCCTCACTACTCAGTTCATATTTTTTCCTAAGAAGCTCCAGTACTGTGTTCTCTTTAAGCCTGTTGAACTTTATCGTAATACATCTTGAGAGAACAGTAGGCAGCATTTTATTGATATTATGGGATATCAGAATGATATGATTATTGGGTAATGGTTCTTCCAGTGTCTTCAAGAATGCATTTTCTGAAATATTGTTCATGTTTTCAGCCCCGTCAATAATAAAAAACTTATACTCCCCTTCAAAAGGTTTGTACTTCATGATCTTCATCACTTCTTTTATCTGGTCTTTCCTGATCTCTTTCGCTTCCTTCTCTTCCCCTGACTTTTTAATTGTTTTTTCAGTCCTGACAATTGTAAGGTCCGGATAGATCTCTTCATCTATCCGGCTGCAGATGGAGCAATGATCATTCCCTTTCTGTTTTGGATCAGAATTCCTGCAGTTAAAATATTTAACAATGGCTTTAGCCGTAAGAAATTTGCCCACTCCCTTTGGCCCGTAAAAAAGAAGGGCATGGGGGAAATGATCGGTCGATATCAGATTAGAAAGGATCGTTTTTACTTTATTCTGGTCTTTTATTTCACTGAACATACGCATTAGCATACTATAATTGAATATTATATCAAATAAAAAATAAAAAAAACGGCTTTGTTCCCGATAGCCTCAATAATATTCTTGACTTAATATTTGTTTCTGTTTATTTAAAATTCAAATAACAGCAAAAGTTTCATATCAATTAAAAATCAGTATAAGGATCCCACATGCAATCATCTCAAAAAGCCGGTTTAACCGGACGGGACATAAGAAAAGGATTAAAATATGTAATACTCGACGGCTTAGCCACACAGGTCATGATAACTCTTACCGGCGGGGTATTCCTGGTAGGTTTTGCATTAAAGTTAGGGGCATCGAACATTGTCATAGGATTACTGGCAGCCATACCGCCCCTGACCCAGCTGATCCAGATACCGGGTATATATTTTGTTGAAAAGTTTAGAAAAAGAAAAATAATCACTGTCTCCTCAGTAATAACAAGCAGGCTATTCTGGTTCATTATTGCAGCCGTCCCCCTGTTATTCGCGCCCATGACCGGCCTGACCGTATTTATGGCTGCTTTTATATTAAACTCGATCTTTGCTGCCTTTGCCGGAAGCGGCTGGAGCTCATGGATGAGGGATCTCATTCCCCAGAACAAGCTGGGTGTCTTCTTCTCAAAAAGGATGAAACTCTCCATCGGCTTAAGCATACCCCTGAGCCTTGCTGCCGGTTTTTACCTGGATCATTTTAAAACACTTTATCCGGACTATCAGCTCCATTCTTACTCTATGCTTTTCTTTCTTGGATTCCTTGCAGGTGTGATCGGTGCCCTGTTTATCAGCAGGATACCTGAACCGGAAATGGCACCGGCTAAAGGAAAAATAGACCTGATCAAGCTCATCCTGGATCCTTTCAAAGACCTTAATTTCAAAAATTTGATCATCTTCCTGGGTTCATGGAATTTTGCCGTTAACCTTGCTGCTCCTTTTTTTACGGTTTATATGCTGAACCGTTTAGGATTAAACCTGTCCGTGATCATAATCCTCTCTATAGTAAGCCAGGTATTTAATTTCCTTTTTTTAAACCTGTGGGGGAGATACTCGGACAGATACAGCAATAAATCCATTCTTATGGTGAGCGGTCCTTTATTTATGCTCTGTATACTGGCATGGACTTTTACAACAATGCCGGACAAATACTTCTTAACCGTTCCATTGCTGATTATAATCCATATTTTTTCAGGTATCTCAACAGCCGGGGTAAGTCTCGCAACAGGGAATATCAGCATGAAATTAGCCCCGAAAGGCCGGGCCACTTCATACCTGGCTGCGAACAGTGTAGTCAATTCTGTGGCTGCGAGCATTGCCCCGATCATCGGAGGCCTGTTTGCTCATTTTTTCTCAGAAAGAGAGTTATCACTGACATTAAATTACATCAGTCCCGGCAGGCACCTCTCGATCCAGACATTAAATTTACAGCAGTGGGATTTTTTCTTTGTCCTGGCTTTTATCATCGGGCTCTATTCCATACACAGGTTATCCCTGGTGAAAGAGACAGGGGAAGTGCAGGAAAAGATCGTGGTAAACCAGCTCATATCCCATGTAAAAAGGAATATCGAGAATATCTCATCTGTTGCCGGAATCCGCAATATGATCCAGTTCCCGTTCCTCTTTATCAAGATCCCTTACAGGATCGTAAAGACGGTATATAAACGATTAAAATGATCCTACAGGATCCTGAAGATCCCCTGGAACACAAGATTCACCAGCCAGAGGAGGCCTATTACGATAGCGATCATGCCCAGAGTGATCTGGATCTTATGAGCTATGTTAATGATCGTATCCTGTGTTTTTTTGTCTGAAATGATATATTTTATAAGGTCAACAGAAAGAACGATCCCGAGTAATAACCCTGTGATCAGGGTCAGTTTCGGATAATGAGGAGATCCGAAATTAAAGATGTTGATGAT
>JAHITG010000108.1 GCA_018817865.1 Spirochaetota bacterium | reverse complement strand
TTAAAAAGCAAAAGAGATTATTCAAAGAGGGAATTGGAATATACTTTATGGAAAATATGGTTGAACTGCTGGAGATCGTGATAAGCTATGTTTCCAATACTATGTCGTTTATCAGGATTATAGCTTTTGGCCTGGCCCATGCCGGACTTTTTATTGCGATTTTCAGCCTGCTTGATATATTAAAGCGTTCCGGTACGCCCGGGATAATCAATATCCTGGTCCTGATACTGGGCAACATCGGTATTATATTTCTGGAAGGCCTGGTTGTTTCTATCCAGGCAATGCGTCTTGAATATTATGAGTTTTTCGGAAAGTTTTTTGAAAAAACCGGGATTAAGTACCAACCGGTAAAGATGTAATAATTATGATCGATTATCATATTCATACCAAGTTATGCATGCATGCAGTGGGTGAGCCGGAAGAGTACTGCCAATATGCTGTCAAAAACGGCATATCCGAGATCGGATTTTCCGATCATTTTCCAATGAATTATCAGCCGGCTTTTTCTGATGATATTTCCAGTATCGCCATGCGTGAGGAAGATATTCCAATTTACTTCCAGATGATCGATCTGAACTATAAAGAACTTACCATCAAAAAAGCATTTGAAGTGGATTATTTTCCTAAGGAGAACCTCTTCTTTGAAAAATACCTGTACTTATATGATAAACTGGATTATATCATTGGTTCCGTGCATTTTATTGATGAGCTTTCCATAGACCAGATCGATTATAAGATCAATATTGTCAACTTCGGCATTGAAAAATTATGGATTTCCTATTTTGAGATGATAAAAGAGATGATCAATAACAAGAGAAAATATATCGATGTGATTGCTCATGTTGATCTGCCTAAAAGGGTGGTCGGTGATCCTCCTAAGAAGGTATCAGATAAACTTCAGGACATGCTGAAAGTTATCAAATCTAATGAGCTGGTTGTGGAGGTGAATACATCCGGCTGGGACAGGCAGGCAAAAGACCTCTATCCTTCAGCATCCATATTAAAGAAGATACATGATATGGGTATCGAGATCACATTAGGTTCGGATGCTCATCATCCCAGTGAGGTCGGGAGGCATTTTTCGAAAGCAAGATCTTTGCTTGAAAATATTGGATTTAAGAGGTATATTACATTTAATTCACATAAAAAGGAATATCGCGATCTATGAAGAAGTTCTTTTTTATTATGATCATGCTTATCACCTTGAGCCTTCTGGAGGATGAAAGTAAAGCTGTCTCCAAGAGAGCACCTGAACGGTTCTTGATAATCGGCGGGGCCGTAGTGGGTGCGGAGCTGGTCTATAGTGTGATAAATCTTTTTAAAGGAAAAGAGACAGAAGAAGAACAGAACCTGGAAAGTAAAAGTACTAATATAATTGATTATCAAAAGGAGAAAATTGACAGGGAAAAGGAACTGGCAAAGCTTCTGGCTCCGTCAAAACTGTTTGAAGTAATGGCTCAGACAAATGTCCGGGAATCTACTAATGAAGTAACGCAGACAAATATAGAGCTTCCCAAGATCAAGGATGAAGCTATAACCGGTTCTGCGGTGACGAATATAGTCACTAATAAGCTTATTTCCAGGGTTACAAATATTGAGAGCGTTTCCAACTTCGGGATCCCGCCTGAAGGAATCATCCAAACTTCTATTATTAAAGTAACAAATTACAGTCAGAAGGAAGTATATGAATACAGGAAAGGAGTCATTGATTACTATGAAGTGGGTAAGGCATATTTTAGAGTAGGGAAGAGGGTGAAAGCAAAAGAGTATTTATTAAAAACTATTGCCTTGAACATAAATAAAGAAGAAGCGATAAGCTTTTTAATGGAAAATTATGAAATGTCTCTTAAGAATATTATGCAGGAATCCCGGAAATATAAGAAATAACTGTACGTGAGTGATGCTTCTTAAAGACAGTGTATTAATGCAGGTATTTATCAATATAAACTTTTATAGCATCAAATTTAAATGGTTTTGAAATACAGGCTTTTACGCCTTCCTTTGATGCTTCTTTAATAAGGTTTTCTGCGGAATAACCCGTCATCATTATACATATGATCTTTGGATTGCTTTTTTTGATCTCTTTGAAAGTCTCCAGGCCGTTTAAGATCGGCATCTTTATATCTAAAATCACCATGTCAAATGTCTGTTTCCCGGAAAGGTTTATTGCTTCACGGCCATCTCTTGCGATCCTGGTGTCATATCCCTTGGACGCAAGCATACGGGCCAGGTGTTTTCTCAGACTTTCATCATCGTCGACAATTAAAATACTCTTTTTTCTTTTCATTTTTCTGCCATATATTAATTAAATTCCACTGTATCATTTTATCCCGGGATCATGAGTTTCTCTTTCTGCGCTCTTTAAAATAGATACTGCCGCTTCTATTAGGAAGATTTTTTAAATAGTTGTTAATTTCCGTAAGTGTAGATGATATCTTTTCGTAATTCAGAATATTTTTTTTATTGACTCCAATAGTAGAAATTGAGATGCGCATTAATGGATATTTCTGCACTTTCCCAAGGGGATTTTTTACTTTTAGCAATTTTTGTTTCCGATCATTTTCATTATAGAAGGAGGATACTTTCTTATCAAAATTTTCAATTATTTCATTGCAGATATTATCTACTTTTCCGATCGGGGCCGTAATTACAAAATCATCGCCGCTGATATGTCCGACAAGAATACTCTCATTTGAAGAATTTCTGTGCTTTTTAATGGCTTTTAAGATCACATTTTCCAGGAAGACGATCACTTCATTTCCTTTCTGAAAACCATAACCCTCATTATATGGTTTAAAAAAGTCAATATCGATATAGCATATAAAGAATTCTTTTTTCTGCTCAAGGTTTTTCCTGATCTGATTCTTTACGGATATGCTGTCTTGCGATTGAGTGAGTGGCTGCAGGGCTTTCAGTTCTTCCGCTTTTTGAATAAGCTTTTCAATGGTGATCAGGATCATATCAGGATCACATGGTTTGATTAGAAATTCCTCAACTTTATTTTTTTCCTGCATGATCCTTGTCCCTGCTGAATCCATTGATTCTGCAAGTATAAGGACGGGAATGAATCTGGTCCGCCTGTCTTTTATTAGTTCTGTGCAGATCTCAAATCCTGATATTTCAGGGAGGTCATAATCCAGTATGATGGCATCGGGTTTGATGTTCAGAG
>JAHITG010000107.1 GCA_018817865.1 Spirochaetota bacterium | reverse complement strand
GGCCTGTATAACCTTTTTCTTTGTAATATTTTTAGCTACATCTTTAATGGCTGTATGAGTCGTAACCAGCGTAACTTTCATCTTACTGGAGGCCATCATCATATTAAAGTTATCTGTTTTCAGTTTTTCAGCAATATACTCTGTATGTCCGATAAACTTTTTATATGTAAGCGCCACTACTTCTTTATTCACAGGTGCCGTAACGATCCCGTCTATTTTTCCATGCCTGGCAAGATCAACGGCCGTGTCTACACTCTTTAAAGCAGCCGCACCAAAGGCTTTATTTGGTCTTCCCGGCTGAAATCCATTGCCATTGATCCGGTCTTTGATCTGTATCAGGCCCAGTTCATTGTTTTTTAATAAAAGCACATCTTCAGTCTGATCAACAGCCCTGACCCGAATACTATATTTATAATGATGGATCGTCCTGTTAAAAATATCTTCATCTCCGATCAGGAGAATCTCACAAAATTTTTTATAAGACTTTCGCAGGAACATTTTGCATATTATCTCAGGCCCAATTCCGGCTGCATCACCCATGGTAATGCCAATAAGCGATTTAAGCTTTTTCATTGTACAGTTTTTCGATTATTTCCCGGGGAGATTGTTCCATGTCACTTGATATAGTACATTTCCCTTCCATCATAACTCCATGCTGAATTATCAGCTCTGTTGTTGTTATATCCCCTAATACTTTTGCGGATGGTAATAGAGCGACCCTGCTGTTAGCTGTAATATTGCCAACGATTATACCTTCAACGATCGCATGATTAGCTTTTATATCAGATTTCACTTTCCCTTTTTTTGTTACATTCAAGGTATCTATAAACAGAGATGTACCTTCAAATTTACCGTCCACCTGTAACTCTCCGCTGATATAGAATCTCCCTTCAAAAAATGAATTCTCACCAATGATAGATTTCGCATTTTCCCTTTTTGCCATAGTTTACCCCTTAAAAGAATAAGTATAGATTTTTCCTGCCTTTACTAAAATTTAATCATTTAATTTTAAAATTTCTTCCGGTAAATTAATAGCTCCTATATATTCCCGAGAGTACTGTTTGATATATTTGATCGCATCTATGATCTTCCATCCATTTAACAGCCGTTTACCTTCAATATTCGAAAAAGTGATCTTATCTTCAGGATTCAGTATCGTATTTCCTTTGTTATTGAAATCCTTTACCAGTTTATCCAGAAACAGCCCTATTTCATTCATGAATTTTACGGAATCAATGAGTAAAGCCCTGGATTGTTTATTTTTCATCAATTTTAATTTCTCTATATATGTTTCATTCGTTGCGGAAGAGAGTTCATCCAGGACATCAAAATACTGTTTTATTAACCTTTTAATAACCTCAAACTTGTTAAAATATTTATCCCTCTCTTTTGAATGATAATAATCCAGCTTGAGATGGAAATCACTTAAAGCTCCCCATAATTCACCTTCAAAGATTTCAAGATAAGTGATAGCGGTGTTCACTTCATTATCATTCGAGGCAGGATGTACTTTTTTTACAGGAAAACGGGATAGCAGTTTATTCTCTTTTTTATTGCTCTCTTTCTTTTCTACTTCTTTTACAACTACTTCTTCCTGCTCTTCGTCCTCTTTTAACACTTCTTCTTTGCCATATTTTTCCATGTCAGCGACCTGACTCTTTATATCATTCATCTCTTTTTTAACACGCTCTTTCTGTTTCGCATCACCCGTGATCTTATAAACCCCTTCTAATTTTTTATAGATCTCTTTGAGCTTACTGATTTCCATAAAAGAAGTATATTCCTTTTTAAAGATTTGGCAACTTTTTCTTAATGAAAATCAATGCTCAATCAGACCCGATCTTTCCAATAATTTAATAAAATGTGCTGTTTTTTCGAAAAAGGAGATGGAATTGAACTCATTTCGGAGAAAAAAGATAATATCATACCCTTTATTTATTTTTCCTTTATGGCACCTGAATAGATCGCGTATCTGCCGTTTCGCTTTATTCCGCAGTACAGCTGTACCGAATTTTTTATTTATAGCAACGGCAAACCTTAACTGGTCCCTGTTGTTCTTTAAGATAAATATTTTTATATACTTATCAGAATACTGCTTTCCTTTCTGAAACACAGCTTTCATCTCATTTTGTAATTTTATATGCTCCTTTTTTTGTATCCCAAACTGTTTCATATTAAAAAAATATACTCCATTGAAAAAGAATTCCACCTATTTTAATAAAAATATAAAGTATTTTCGAAATTATAAAATAATATCGATAACATACAAAGCATATTATCCTGATTATAAAATATTATTGAAAATATATATAAATAAAATAGTTGAAACTGAAATTCATTAGGTTATATTTTTTTGTAAGGGATACCAATCAAGCGCCCATAGCTCAATTGGATAGAGCGCTACCCTGCGGAGGTAGAGGCTGGAGGTTCGAACCCCCCTGGGCGCAAAAAATAATTTATTTTTTTATGGAAATTTTAAAATCAACATCTATATTATAGGGAGAGGTATTATTATGAATAATAGTGATAATATTTATTATGAATATTTAAGTCTATTAAAAAAATTCCAGTACGATATGATCGAATACACTCTCTTTCAGAAATTTCCTTTCCTGTTCGAGAATCATAATAATAAAGAAAAATTAAAAAATAAAACTTACCTGGAATCCAAGGTAGATTATGAAAAATTCGAAAAATCCCATTGTGCCATTCTGGACCGGTTTTATTTATCAAGATTAAAAAAAAGAACCACTCCATTTGAATTTCAGCTCATTATGCTCCTCTTTTATAATATTGAAGATCTGAAATTTAATGCCCTTATAAAAAAGATCAAAGATCCGGATAAGATACCGCTCTCTGATGAAGATTATTACGAAATAAATTTAAATGAAGCCCTTGAACTTTTAATATTCGATGAAAAAGAAAAATTTATTATCCGGAAGGATTTTTTATTATACTCCTATCTTTTAGAACATAAGATCCTGTCATTCTCATTCTCTGAAAACATTTCTGACAATCCATTGATCTTTAATGAGAATCTGAAGTTAAATACTGCTACAATTAACAAGATCATGAATATTAACTCCAAGCAAAAAGAACCCAAACATACACTCCCCTATTATAACCGATTGCGGATCGGAGAAGAGGGATTTTAAGGAGAGTCGAGTTTTCTTAAATTTTTTTCTAAATGTGATAAATGCAGATTAAATGTATATTCGTAATCCCAGTCTACTTCCTCGTTTCTATTCAGAATAAAATATAATTCATCCTCCAGATAAGCAATTGAAATCCGTTCTTTATATCCTGAGGCATCTCCTGCATATTTCAATACTTTTTGCCAATACTGTTTTGCTTTTGTGTAGTAAAACTTTGCATACTGCAGGCTCTTCTTCAGATCCTCCTTGAAAGGCATATTAAAATGATAAATATATCTCTTGTCATACAGGGATCCCAAAGTAAGATAGTTCTGCATGATCTTTACATATACATGCATGGTCAGAAGGGCCTTGTACTTTTTTTCCTCCTGTTCATTCTTTAAAAGACATAATGCCTTGGATGGATGGCGAAATTGTGAACGAAGAGCGGTAAAAAGGTAACGCATATTCGCTCTTATATTATCTTCTCCATAATAAAGCCTTTTATTATACAATTGATAGAAATCCTCAAAGTATTCAGGGGGTTTCTGATTAATATAAAAAAGCCCGTACTGTTCTACACCCTGGATATTATCCGGATTATTAATACCCGCTGAAAGTGAACCCGCTGCTAATAGTACAATAATTATTAAATTAAATTTCATAAATCACCTTGACCAACCTACTTTCATTATCGGGAGATATCATCTTCATCTTAAATCTTCTCAATTATTCTTATAGGAAACACGGATCTCTTTCTCCAGAAGCACCTTAAAATTAACCGCCGAAGGATAAAAGAACCTCGGATACATCCTTTCAAGAAGAATACCTTTATAGTCCATGATCGCTTTTATCTTATTCAATTCCTTCCCGGTTTTGTCGATCCCAGGTTGAATAGAGCGGATCATCTCATGGGTAAGATTTTTCAGCTGCGTATGAAGGGTTGCCCTCTCTTTTACTCCCTTTTCCTTTAACAATTCTGCACTGATCATTTTCTTTTTGTTGATATATTTTCGGGCTTCTTTCTTGTCCATGTATCGGACAGGATGGTGTGTCATGTCATCTAAATATCTTTGTAATTTCTTTAATTTTTCATTTATATCTCCGGAAATATATCCGGTCAATGGTAAATATATATTCCCTGAAACAGTAAGAAATCCAGGTGTTGGATGGAGTTTAAAATATTCTTTCATGATCGCATCGGTGATCTTATCATAAACTGCACCGCCCGTCCCGTGAACAAAGATATCGGAAAAAAAGAGCCGTATCATAAGTGTAAGCATTATGGCCTTCGGATAAAGAAGAATATTCTTATGCAGACTGTTGATAATCTCCTCCTGACTCCTTTTGTCTGCCTCCAGTTTAAAGATCACCTTATCATCGGTATAAAAGATAAAAGTGGAACCTCTCTTTTCTAATGATACGCCGAATCTAGTCCCTTCCCTTATAAACCAGAAGGGAAGTTCAAATCGGTTGTTTTTAAAAGGAAGCTGTTTAATTTCCCTGTATGAACCTGTAGAATGGTCCTTTACTGCATAATTATATACCTTAATAAAATCTTCATGATCCTTTAAGATAACCCAGACAAAATGATAAAAAGTCCGTTCCCGGCAGATATTCGAGATCTTCAGATCGATCGAAGAGGCCGTATAAAATGATTCGAATCTCTTTTGAAGCAAAAGGATCGTATCCGTAAAACTATTTGAATTCTTTAATTCAAGAAGAAACTCTTTGCGGTATTGATCAAATGATCGAAAGATCCCCCGGCTATTTAACGAAGATAAACATTGCTCAATTTTATCAAAAAATGATCTTATCTCATTTTCTCCCGGCAAAAAAAAAGCATAAAGTTTATTCATTTCATTTGCCAAAGCTACATTCTGCTTATTAAAATCCGCTCCCTTCCTACAGGGAACCGGAAAAGCAATATCAGCAATATCAGAATCAACAATAAAATTAATGACTGATCCCTTACACTCCGAAGCAATTTTAGCGGCATAATAGTTTTTAAATAAAAGTCCCGGATAATGAAATACAGGCTGATGCCCGGTCGCAATGATCAGACCATTGGTTTTAATATCAGGTATACCAAATGTACCTAAGAGATCCTTCTTTAATGCGAGCAGATCTTTATGCTTAAAAAAAAAGGCATTCAGTCTCTTTTGATTTTCTTTCAGGATCTTTTGTATATTCATTTAAACCAGGTTGGTGAGATCTTTCAATCCTATTACTTCAGGAGTATAGAATGGCTCACCATATTCTGAATTGATCAGATTTCCGTAATATTTGTTCCATGTTTCTACAAAATCGATCACATTCCTGTCCTTTCTATGGGCAAACTGCGACTTATATTCCCGGACAGCTTTAGCTTTCAGGTTGAACTCTCTTTTCGTAAAAGGTAAAATAAAAGCAGGTTTGATATCCAGCTTCATATGCGAACATAAATAAAAGATCAGCTTTGGAGGATAAAAAGGTTCTCCTTTAATATCTGTCTTTGTCAACTTTGCATAGAACCGTGACGCAATTCCAATAGAGGAAGCACTGATATGATCAGGATGAGCATCAATGTTATTGGGAATGAACAGGAATTCCGGCCTTACATTTCTGATGTGCCCGGCGATCTCCTTCCGGCACTCGATAGTATCAAAAAGATAGCGATTCGGGTGATCAAGAATGATCCTTTTTTTTATTTTCAGTATTTTCCCGGCAGCTTTTGCTTCTTTCAATCTTATGGAGACAGATCCCCTGGGAGTAGGTTCCCCGTTGGTAATATCCAGCACCGTTACATTATGACCTTTAGAGGATAAAGAAGCAATGGTCCCACCCATTGAAATTTCCGCATCATCAGGATGAGGGGCTATTACCATAATATTCATTCTTTTTTACCTCGCTTTTTATAAGCCTGCAGTAGTACCTGTACCTCTGAAAAGAGGATCTGAAATTAAGATTAAAATCCCGCGAATAATCAAAATAGATCAATCGCACGGCAAGCTCTCTGATCTTTAAATGATTCCTGTATGCCTGGATCCATATCTGAAGGGGTATGCCGTACCCCGGCTCGGTCAAATGCAGTTTCTTTAAAGAATCCACTTTATACAATTTAAACCCGCAAAATGAGTCGGTCAGGTTGTATCCTGTCAGTTTATTGATCTTTTTTGTGATCTTCCTGTTAATTTTATACCTGTCACTGGGAATTTTTATCCTTTCCCGGCCGTTCATAATAAGATATCTGCTGCCTGAAATAATATCTGTATTATCCTTATCAGGAAACCTGATGAATTTTTGTATCTCCCATGGCTCATGCTGTCTGTCACAATCCATGGTAATTACATATGTATATTTTTTTTCCTGTGCAAACCGTAGTCCGTCGATAATGGACTGGCCGTAACCCATGTTGGTTTTATGGTTGATCTTATAGATATCACTGATCTTATGTAAACATTCCGAAGTTCGATCCGTTGACCCGTCATTAATAATACAGATACCAGTAATTGCAGGATCGATATTCTGTTTTACTTTCAGAATGACTTCTGTAATATACTGCTCTTCATTGAATACAGGAATAGCAACTAAAAATCTTTTCCTTTTTGCCATGAATCTATTAGTATAATTATTGATTAAAAAGTCAATAGATTCTAACGTCCAACCTCAACGATCACCTTGGAAGCCATTCCTTTTCCCAAGGCAATATCCATATTATCCATTTTAATAACCACAGGCCCTCCCATCCTGATCCCGGAGACCATTACGATCTTCTTCTTTTCCCGGATCCCGAGAGCATTTAATCTCTCCCGTAATCCTCTGCCGCCGGTTATTTTTCTGATAACACCTTCTTCCTTTGATCTTAACTCAATTAAGGATTTTTCCATTTCAATCTCCTGTATCCTCTATCAATCTGTTATATTATTAAATTCAAAACAGTCCCTGCCAGCAGAGCCACAAATATCATGATCAAAACAGCATAGACCAGATATTTGATGCCAAGCTCCTTCCCTAAAACCGTAAATGTAGCAATGCAGGGAAAAGTCATTGCAAGCATGATAGTTGCAATAAAAATCTGCCGCAAAGAAAGACCAAGCGGTAAGAGCATGCCCATAGCAATATCCTTTCTTAAAAAACCAAGAACAACGGCAATGACCGCCTCTTTAGGCAGTCCCAGTAAATGAATAAAAACAGGTGCCGTCACTCCGGAAATCAGCTGAAATATCCCGAAGACATACAGGATATTTACAATGGCGATACCCGCCAGCACTACAGGAACAGCTTCCAATAAAAAACCTTTGATCCTGGAATACAGTTTCTTCCATAAAAGATTCATCGGAGGCAGTCTGTATGGCGGGATCTCTATTAAAAGTTCCGGGGTAAATCCTCCCATGACCTTATGTAAAGAAAAACCGAGCAGAACCCAGACCAGAAACAGAAGGCCGTAAACTGCCAGAATATACTGAAATCCGTAGTTTCCCATGATCTTAAAGATCATGGCCTGCAAAGCCGTACAGGGAACAGCCACTGATGTGAGGGTACTGACAATAAATCTCTGTTTCTTATCTTCAAGGATCCTTGTAGCAAGAATAGCCGGCACATTGCACCCTAATCCTAAAAAAGTGGGAATGATCGCATACCCGTGCAGTCCGATCTTGTGAAAAAGAGTATCCATTAAAACAGCCAGCCGGGGCAGATATCCTGAATCCTCTAATAACGTTAAAACAAGATAAAAAGCAAAAACATAAGGGAGTACAGCTGCAAAAGGAACATATAATCCTGATGTTAAAATTCCGAATGACTGAAAATAGTCGATGGTTCCATTAACAAGATCCCCTACCAGGATCTTATGAAGAACCGGTGAACTGCTTAATATACTGCTGAGTTTCATGATCAGGGGAGTAATAAACCTCTCAAACAAAGGGTTAAAAAGAGTATTGATCAATCCTTCCCCGATAAACCGGATTACAAGAAAACTTATGTATAAAAGAAATAAAGCAAACGGTATCCCGGTAAGAGGCTTTACCGACATTTCATGCAGGATCTGAGAAAAGGTATGGTGGTGATGATACAATTTTTGAACTTTAGAAATGATCGTGCCGATCCGTTTCCAGATGTATTCATTCTTAAGATCACAGGTCTGTTTTGATATAAAGGTCGATACTTTCGCTTTTTTTAGTTTATCATACAGCTCCTTCACTCCCTCTCCGCTTATGGCACAGGTTGTAATGACAGGTACTTTCAGTATACTCTCCAGCTGTTCTGTATCAATCCGGATCCCTTTATGTTTTGTTTCATCCCACATATTAAGTACGATGATCATGGGCTTTCCAACAGTTAAAAGCTGCAAAGTAAGAAAGAGATTTCTTTCAAGATTAGTAGCATCGATCACATTTACAATTATATCCCCTTCGGGTATCAAATCCACGGCAACGCATTCCGCCTCATTAGTGGGCTTCAGAGTATAGGTACCGGG
>JAHITG010000106.1 GCA_018817865.1 Spirochaetota bacterium | reverse complement strand
AGAGGTCTTTGAGCCTGAAAATGCCAATGAGATGGTGAAAAAGATAAAATATTTATACAAAAAGAAAAATAAACTGGTAAGTTATTCCAGGAATGCAAGGAAGTATATTATTAAACATTTTAACAGAAAATATATATCTGATAAGTTTGAGAAATTGTTATTTTATATTGTGAAATAGTATTGTTGATTTATTAAATATTAATATATGAAAAAGATTAAATATAAAAATTAGAACTATAAATATAGAATACACAGACAATTATTGATTAAAATATTTAATAATGAAATAAGAAATTTCTGTACATTTCTGTGTGATTCTGTGGCTAATAAGATTATAAAATGAAGAAGAAAAAGATCATATCAGTAATTGGTGCCAGGCCCCAGTTCATTAAAGCCGCCCCGTTAACGCGTAAATTGCGACAAGTGTATACAGAAAAGATCATTCATACAGGACAGCATTATGACAGGAACATGTCTGACCTCTTCTTTAAAGAATTAAAGATCCCCCGTCCTGACTATAATCTGGGTGTCGGCAGCGGTACACATGGTGAACAGACCGGAAAGATGCTCATTCAGATCGAAGGTATTCTATTGAAGGAGAAGCCGGACCTTGTGATCATATACGGAGATACGAATTCCACTGTTGCCGGGGCACTGGCAGCCGTGAAACTTCATATTTCCGTAGCTCATGTTGAAGCGGGCTTACGCTCTCACAACAGGAAGATGCCGGAAGAACACAACAGGATCGTTTCGGATCATGTCAGTGATCTTCTCTTTGTTCCCTCGAGGATCGGCATGGATAATTTAAAGAGAGAAGGACTTTCAGATAAGGCGTACCTTGTCGGTGATATCATGTATGATGCACTGCTTGAGAATATTAAGATCGCAGGAAAAAGATCACAAATATGCAGGGATCATGATGTCTGTATTAATGATTATTATCTGGCAACGGTTCACCGTCCGGCTAATACAGATAATGCAAAGAATTTAAAAAACATTCTTCAGGCCCTCTCCTCTCTTGATCTTAAGGTCATCTTTCCCGTGCATCCGCGGACAAAGAAGTTCATAAAGCATCATAACTTAAAATGGAACACAGATAAGATCCTGATGATCGATCCTATAGGGTATCTGGATATTCTTAATTTAACACTGCATGCCAGGCGCGTCCTTACGGATTCAGGAGGTCTTCAGAAAGAGGCTTTTTATCTTAAAAAAGAAGTGGTTGTTCTGCGGGAGGAATCAGAGTGGAAAGAGCTCGTTCAATACGGATGGACAAGGCTCGCCGGCGCTGACAGATCTAAAATAGTTAAATTTACTGTGGGGAATTTCAAGAAGAAGCCCTTTTTTTATCCTTATGGAAAAGGGGATACTTCGGAAAAGATCATACAAGTTTTGAGGAAATTTTTATAGGACAGGTAAATGGTATTTCTTTCTGTATTAATTGATATATTGCTGGTCAATTGTGCTGAATTTCTGGCGTTTTTAACCAGGTTCGGTTTGCCTCTTCCGGAAAATGAGATCGCTCATTATCATTCTATATGGTTCCTGATAACCCTGATCAGGATCTGGGCCCTCTATTCCAATAAAGCATATGAAAATAAAATAAAGAGTTTTTTAATGCTTTCCTCTTCAATTATGAAAGCTGCTCTCTTCTCAACCGTTCTGATAGGGGCAGTCACCTTCTTCAGCAGGACCCTGGCATATTCACGGTCTGTTATATTCTTTTCCCTCTTCTATACAGCACTTTTATTACTGATAAAACATTATATTTTTTGGAAGCTTTTTCTGATCAGGAATAATATAAAGAATGTTGTCATAATGGGAGCGACAGAGTCTGCAAAAAGGCTCATTGATGATAGCGAAATGTTCACAAATAAATACTGGAAAATAGTGGGGTTTATTGATAATAAAAAGAGCATCGGCACCCGTGTTTTTAATAAATATAAGATACTGGGCAGTCTCAAGAATTTAAAGAAGATTATTAATCAATATAATGTCAATTTAGCCGTGATCGCTCTTCCCAATGAAAAAACGGAGAATAAACTGCGTATCATGACGGAACTGGAAAATAGCGGCCTGGAATATCTGATCATTCCTAATTTTTATGAGATCGTAACAGGCCGGTCCAAGATCGATGAATTTGAGAATTTTCCTATCCTTGAACCTGTAAGTCAACCTATATCCCTTTTAAACAGAGCATTAAAACGATGTTTTGATATACTCTTCTCTCTGATCTTTTTGATCGCTGTCTCTCCTCTTTTTCTTATTATTGGATTTTTAATAAAAACAGGTTCTCCCGGGCAATTGATCTATAAACAGCTTCGCGCAGGCAGAAACGGTAAGCCTTTTTTTGTTCACAAATTCAGGACCATGATAGCAAAGGCAGATAAAGTGGGTCCTAAATTGACAAGAAAAAACGACACCAGAATTACAAAAACGGGAAGATTTTTAAGGAGATGGAGTCTCGATGAATTGCCTCAATTCTATGATATTTTAATAGGGAATATGAGTGTTGTCGGTCCTCGACCGGAAGTCGTTGAAGTGGTAAAGAAGTACAAGACCTGGCAGAGAAAAGTTCTGCATATTAAGCCGGGATTAACCGGGTATGCACAGATCCGGGGGCGGCAGGAACTTGATATTGATACGAAATTAAAGATGGACCTGTACTATATAAACAATTATTCCTTACTGCTGGATAGTGAGATCATTTTTAAAACGGTTGTAACCGTATTTAAAGGAGAAGGAGCGTTTTAAATGAGCAGGATCATTTCGATCATCAATTTTATTATTGATTATTTTTTGATCGTACTTTCAGTATACTCTTCATTATGGCTGAGGTTTAATGGGGAAATCCCTGTTAACTATCTGAGTATCTTTTATTATTCAGTATGGTTCATTGCTTTAGGTAAGGTGTTTATCTATTTTCTATCGGGGATCTATAGGATCATCGTTAAATATATTCATACACATGATGTGATCAGTTTCCTTAAAGCTAATATTTTCTCCACCCTTTTCTTCAGTCTAGTGATCGTGATATTCCGGTCTGAGAAGTTTCTGTATCCCCGGAGTGTTGTGATCATTGATTTTATCTTAAGTTTTTTGTTTGCAATTTCCCTGCGTTATGTTGAAAAATTTATTTTAAGATCTCCCCAAAAGAGTATTCAGGGGGAATCAAACAGGGCATTGATCATAGGGGCCGGAGAGGCAGGAAGTATGGTATTGCGTGAGATCAGGACTCATGCCCGATCAGGAATACGGGTGGTCGGTTTTGTGGACGATGACAGGCATAAATTGAAGATGTCCATTCAGGGCAAGAATGTTCTTGGGACAGGCCGGGACATACCTGCTCTGGTGAAGAAGTATAATATCGATCTGGTTATCATTGCCATGCCTTCGGCTCCTCAGAAGCAGATCAATACTATTGTGGAAATATGTGAAGATACGGCGGTCAAGCTGAAGATCGTCCCTTCAACTTATGATATTATTGCAGGGGATGTTAAATTCGAACAGATCAGGGATATCAAGATCGAAGACCTCCTGGGCCGGGAAGAGATAAAACTGGAAAACAAGGATATTGAAAAATATATTAAGAACAGGACAATTCTTATAACAGGAGCAGGCGGGTCCATAGGGGCTGAGATCTCCCGTCAGGTCTCTTGTTTTAAACCGAAGAAGCTGATCCTTCTGGGTAAGGGGGAGAACAGTATCTTCAGTATTAATCTCGAATTGAACCGTAAATTCAAGGGGTTGAATATTGTACCTCTTATTTGTGACATCAGAGATAAGGATAAACTTAAGGTTATATTTCGGGAATTAAAACCGGATATTGTTTTTCATTCTGCCGCACACAAACATGTTTATCTGATGGAGCTTTATCCTGATGAAGCCTTTGCTAATAATGTCAGAGGGACCCTGAACCTGGCAGAACTGGCTGTTCAGAACAGGGTAAAAAGATTTGTGTTGATCTCCACTGATAAAGCGGTCCGTCCGACATCCGTAATGGGTATGACGAAAAGGATCGCGGAAAAGATCATTATCGGATTAATGAAAAAACAGAAAACGACCATTTTTGCTTCAGTACGGTTTGGAAATGTACTGGGCAGCCGTGGAAGTGTAGTGCCTATTTTCAAAGATCAGATCGAAGCAGGAGGGCCGATTACCGTAACTCATCCCGATGTAAAGCGTTATTTTATGACTATTCCGGAAGCGGTCCAGCTTGTACTGGAAGCCGGAGGATATGCAAAAGGCGGTGAGATATTCATTCTGGATATGGGGGAACCTATTAAAATAGTTGATCTGGCAAAAAAGATGATCAGGTTATCCGGATATACTCCATTTAAGGATATCAAGATCAAATACATAGGGTTGAAACCGGGTGAAAAACTTTTTGAAGAGCTTGTGATCGATGAAAGATCCATAAACCGGACACAGTATGACAAGATCCTTATTGCCAGACCGGAGAATATTGATCTGAAGAAGTTACTGGAGCAGATAAGAAAAATTGATAAAGGCCTCTATCTCCAGAAAGGAAGTGATCTTAAAAGAAAGATCAAAGCTCTGGTATGAAGACAGGAATAATCCAAAGAATTGTATCCGGACTGCTGGTGAATGCAGCTTATATTCTCCTTTATTGTATTGGCATAACTTCCTCTAAAAAATTTATTAATATCAAGATCCGGGAAAAATTTAATAAAAAAAAGGTTCCCATAATTTATGCATTCTGGCATAACAGGCTGTTGTATCTGGCTTTTCTGTACAGAAAAAAGAGAGTGGGCGTGATGGTCAGCCAGCATCAGGATGGAGATTATATAGCCATGGTCATGAAAAAATGTAAATTAACAGCAATACGCGGTTCTACTACCCGTGGAGGATTGAGGGCTCTGATCGAGATCATTAATTATGCAAAAAGCGGATTCGCCACCGCATTTACCCCGGACGGTCCCAGAGGGCCGAAGTATTCTCTTCAGGAGGGTGTTCTATTGGCTGCTTTAAAGACCGGCTTTCCCATTGTGCCGATCTGCTGGAATGCCAAACGCAAAATTGTCTTTAATTCCTGGGATAATTTTTTACTGCCTCTTCCTTTTAACAAATTTGCAGTTGTATATGGAAAACCTGTATTTGTACGGTCAAAAGCCATGATCATGCAAAAAAAGAAGGAATTGTATAAAGAGATGATGAAGACAGTACAGATCGCTGATAACTATTTTTTAAAAGAGGATTGATGTTTCTATATAATGTTCTTTTAAATATTTTGTTCTTACCTCTTATTTGTCTTGTTTTTATATTTTCCATCTTCAATCTTCGATTACGCAGGACATTATTCCCCAGAATAGGATTAAATAGATTGAAAAGATTTAAACGAAAGCCTGTCTGGTTCCATTGTTCATCTTTGGGGGAGTTCAATGCCGTAAAAAATATTGTCAGTTTACTAAAGAGCCGATACAATGAGATCTTTATCACTACTCTGACTGATACGGGTTTGAAAGCGGCTTCAGAATTCCTCGGAAAAGAAAATGTTACAATCCTGCCGCTTGATTTTAATTTTTTGATCAGGAATTTTATTAAGAAGCTGGATCCAAAAGTTCTGGTAATTGAAGAGACAGAAGTATGGCCGAACCTGATCTTTCAGGCGGGAAAGGGTAACATACCGGTTATCTATACGAATTGTATTATTTCTCCAAAAAGTTTTGCATTGTACAATACTTTCAGATCAATATTTCGAAGAGTTCTTGAACAGATCCATATCTTTTTTATTCAGAATAAACGAACCGGTGATTTCCTGAAAAGGCTAGGGGTTTCATCCGGAAAGATCAGGTATGTTGGAAATATCAAATTTGATCTCAAGCTCATATTAAATCAAAGCCCGAACAGTATAAAAAACGATCTGCATCTTGATAAAAAAGCTAAGATCTTAACGGCAGGGAGCACAAGAAAGGGTGAAGAGAGAATACTGCTGAAAGCTTTTTTAAAATTAAAGGAGAAATACGGGAATTTAAAATTAGTCATTGTTCCGCGTCATTTAAATCGTGTTCCTGAGATAAGGGATATACTCAGATCATATAAAATAAAATATAAACTGTATGGAAAGATAAAGGATGACTATGACGTTCTTCTGATCAATAAAATGGGAGTCCTTTTGGATATGTATCTGATAAGTGATATTGCATTTATCGGGGGAACAATGGTTCCGATAGGAGGTCATAATCCTATTGAAGCAGCTTATTGTAAAAAACCGATGATAAGCGGCGGATCAATAGCGAATAACAGGGAAGCATTTGAAAAGATCATTAATAATAAAGGCGGTTTTCTTGTTCATAATGAAGCAGAACTTATTAACAGGATCGATCATCTTCTGAAGAATCCCGGAATAATGAAGAAGACAGGAGAGAACGCCTACAAGGTAATAAAAGAGAATCAGGGTGCTTCGAAAAAGATCGTTCAATTTATTCTAAAGGACATATCATGATCAGATTCATTAAGTATATAATATATAATTACAGGAAGATCTATCTCTTTCCGTTGTGGCTTCCTCTTTTTATCTTATCAATTCCATCAAAAATGATCATTATATTTCAGCGGAAAAAAGGTTATAGAAATGCGTCTTTGGATATTTTTCTGATCGGTGTAGGCAATATTACAGTGGGGGGTACCGGAAAGACTGAGGTTGTTGCTTATTTAACGGAATTTCTGAAAAAATGGAGTAAACCGGCTGTCATACTGAGGGGATATAAGAGTGAGATCAAAAAACCTGAAATTGTTAAACCAAGGTTAAATTCCTCTTTAACAGGTGATGAAGCACTGCTTCTGGCAAACAGGTTCCCTTCGGTTCCTGTCATTATTGCAAGGAAGAGAATAGAGGGGCTTCCCCTGGTTCAAAAACAAAAAAGGGATTGTGCTGTACTGGATGATGCCTTTCAGCATTGGAATATAAGATGTGATCTGAATATCGTTTTAATTGATTATACCGATCCTTTCGGGAACGGACATCTTATTCCTGCCGGTATTTTAAGGGAGCCGCTTTCTGCTTTACGCGATGCGGACCTTATCCTGATCACAAAGTACGAGAAAACCGGAACAGAGGAGCCTCTTTTACAGCTGGAAGAGAAGATAAGGCTGTATAATTCAGATTCGCCTCTCTTTGTGTCACATTACGGGTTTAGTTCTGTCCTGCATAAAGGGAAACCCGTACCCATGAAAAAAGTCAGGAATAAGAGATTACTTGTACTATGCGGGATAGGAAATCCCGTCTATTTCTTTTTAATGGTTAAGAAGCATCTTTCTCCTGTTAATTGTAAAATGATACAGTTCACGGACCATCATAAATATACGGCAAAAGATATTAAAACTATCAAAAGCAAGTTGAAGAAAAATTTTGATTATGTTATAACCACTGAAAAAGATAATATAAAATTGAAAGATCTGAAATTTGATCCCTTGGTATTAAAGATAGGTTTAAAGGTGCCTGAAGAGAAGAAAATGCTGCAGATCATTCAAAAGAGGATGAAGAGTAAATAAATCCTTTGACAAATAAATTGGTAATAATATAATTACTCCAACTATGAAAGAATTAAAAGAACAGCTTGCAATACTGAAACGGGGAGCCGTTGAGATCATTCCCGAAGAAGAGTTTGAGGCAAAACTGGCTAAATCAATTAAAACCAATAAACCGCTTATTGTAAAAGCCGGATTTGACCCGACTGCACCCGACCTGCATCTGGGACATACTGTATTATTGCGGAAATTAAGGCATTTTAGCGATTGCGGCCATAAGGTGATATTTCTTATAGGGGATTATACCGGTATGATCGGTGATCCAACCGGACGGTCTAAAACCCGAAATCAGCTTACAGAAGAGGAAGTCAGGAAGAATGCCCAGACCTATAAAGACCAGATCTCCAGGATCCTGGATATTAAAAAGATCGAGATCGTCTTTAACAGTAAATGGCTTTCCGGACTTGATCTGAAGGATGTAATAGAGTTGATGGCCAAACAGACAGTCGCACGGATGATCGAAAGGGATGATTTTCTGAAGAGGTATAAGAACGGTGATGATATCAGTATGGTCGAATTCATGTATCCTCTTATGCAGGCGTATGATTCTGTGGCTTTAAAAGCGGATATCGAGCTGGGCGGAACAGATCAGAAATTCAACCTGCTTCTCGGAAGAACCATCCAGAAGCGATACAGCCAGGAAGGACAGGTTATCCTGACCATGCCCCTATTGGAAGGCACCGATGGTGTAGAAAAGATGAGTAAAAGTTTCGGGAATTATATCGGTATCCAGGAAAATTCCAAAGATATGTTCGGAAAGATCATGTCCATACCGGATGAGATGATCATTAAGTATATGGAACTTTTAACGGATATACCCAGGCAGGATATAAAGAAGGTTCAGGACGAAATGAAGAAAGGGAAAAATCCGCGGGATGTTAAGATCGAACTGGCTATGGAGATCGTTTCCCAGTATTATGATAAAGCCACGTCTGAAAAAGAGAAGGAAAATTTTGAGCTTCTATTCTCAAAAAAAGTGGTCCATGATGATATACCGGTTGTGGATTTAAATAAGGAGATTACCTCCTGGCCGGAACAAGGAAAAACGAATGCTTTAAATATTATTAATGCTGCTCTGGAGCTGACAGGTAAAAAGATGTCTAATTCCGAGATCAAGCGCAAAATTGAAGAAGGCGCTATTTCTATTAATAATGAAAAAGTAAAGGTGTTTTCGCAAATTTATGCTGTTGAAGATAATATGATTATTAAAATCGGGAAGAAAATTTTTATTAAACATGTAGCTTTGTAAATAAAATATAGTAGGAAGCTGTTTAAAAAATATACTCTTTAGTAAGGAAATTGTAGGCACGAATTTATTCGTGCTTAAATCAAAAGTACATCTACACATGCACGAACAAGTTCGTGCCTACATTAAAAAAAAGAGGAGCTGACATATTACCAGCTCCTCTTCTATATACTTCAATGATCTTCTTTATTCTGCATCACTTACATCACGGTATCGCCCATATCTTTTTTATCAAGCTTCTCCAATAACTGTTTATAATAATCTTTCATATCTTTATCACCTGAAGATGATCCGGTCTGAATGGTGTTTTCGATCACTTCTTTATTGACAAAGACAGGGACATTTAAGCGTAATGCAATAGAGATGGCATCGGAAGGTCTGGCGTCCAGCTCTTTTGTTTTTAATCCGGATTTATAATAGATCTTGGCAAAATATGTATTATTACGCATCTCTGTAATGATGATCTTTCTTACTTTTATATTATTCTGCTTTAGAAAATTAACAAAGAGGTCATGTGTCATCGGCCTGGGCGGTGTAATATGTTCCAGCTCGATCAGAATGGAGGAAGCTTCCAGCGGCCCTATCCAGATGGGCAGTACATTTTTCGTGGTTTTATCCTTCAGGACAACGATCGGGACATTTGATTTGGGATCAATATAAATTCCACTTACGTTCATTCTGACTAAATTCATATTGTGTTCCTCCCCTGGTTATATAATAATAGTATAACTCAAATATCCAAAAATTCAACCCCAATATGAAAAATATTTTACCAAGAGGAGTCTTCTCTATTTAAATTATAAAGCAAGGTACACTTTGTACAATAGACTCCATTGATTTTCAAGCCGTAATATTCCTGTATAACAGGCCGATCATTTTAAGGTACAAAACTGCTATTTCTTAAGTTTAGCTAAAATATCAGACTGCTGTAATATGATATATTCTTCACCTTTGTACTTAAACTCGGTTCCACCGTATTTGGCATAAATTACCGTATCACCGACCTTTATGTCCATAGCGATGCGCTTGCCGTCATCAGTCATTTTACCTGGTCCTACCGCAAGAACCTTTCCTTCCTGTGGTTTTTCTTTAGCTGAATCAGGAATATAAATACTTCCTACTTTTTCATCCTGTTCTTCCAACTGCTTTACAATAGCCCTGTCATCTAAAGGCGTAACTTTAATGTCCATTGCAAAAATCCTCCTTTATTTTTTCTT
>JAHITG010000105.1 GCA_018817865.1 Spirochaetota bacterium | reverse complement strand
CCTGAAGTAACCGGGTGCCAGTATGGCCCTTCCCACTCATGGATTTTTCCGGCCATCTCGTTTAGAAATGTATACCAGCCTTGCAACCTGGTAATCGTGGTTCCATCCCACACCTGTGTACCGCCGGCATCCAGATTCACATTAAAATTGACCTCATGCCCTAGGCACCACATTAAAAGAGCCGGATGATCACGAAGTGTAGTAACAATCTCCTGTAATCCTCTGCGTGAAGAACTGCCGTACAAAATTTCATTCTTAAGTGCTATGTTAGTACCGTAATCCTCATCCCAGTCTATACGAACCTGCATGATAACATAAAGTCCATTCTTATAAGCTTCATCCAGCACTTTTTTATACTTGAGCGGATCATAGGTTCGTACGGTATTAGCCCCCATGGCCTTCATTAATGGAAAATCAGTATTATAGGACGGTTCATCGAATTCCCACTCATACGTATGGGTAAATCCTACGGGAATAGGAGAATAACAGAACCCCCTTATTATAAACGGCTTGTCATTGACGAACATCTGTTTTCCCCTGATCTCTATCTTAGTAGAAAAAAGCGGATCAAAGATCAAAAACAGACATATAATAGTGAATATGATTTTCCTGAGGATCATATTATTTCTCCTTGATATGTAACTATATTTACAGGACATTCGTTTGTATAAAACTACATCTAAATTGCCTGTGTATATTTATTTGATCTAAATAATTTTTCTGCTTGGGTTTGACCCAACAGGTTTAAAAATAACAGATAAATTTAAATAATCAAGAAAATTATTATTTATATTTGTAATGAGTTGATTAAAGGAGAAAATAACAGGATTCCATAAAAGGTAGTCGCAAGCTTCACCCTTCGGGCACAAGTAGCTTGCGCAATTAAATATATTAAAAATAATCAAAAAAACGCAGGCTGAAGCCTGCGACTACCTGGTTTAATTATTTGCACCTTTAATCAATCCATCATTATATTTTAAGTTTTAAAAACTTGAAGGCCAATGCAAAATTATGCGTTCCATAATTTTCAACCAGCTGCTGAGATAAGGAAAAAGAGTAATCAAAATTTATCTCATAACTCCTTGCTATTTTATAGTTAAAACTTAAGCCCGTTGAAAATTCATTTTTATTCCAGCCTCCTCTTAATCCTAACAGCCTCTTAAATACCCATATCTCCATTCCCGCCATCAGCTGGCTAGCCCCGTTAGAATACTCGATCTGGGCGGATGGAGTAATTATACTTCCTTTTAAAAAATCCGGCTTTACGATATGATACGCAAATCCAAGATTATATCTTCTATAAACAACATCAGAGGAAGTCATCCCCATATCCGGCTCATTAATATTATTGATACTTACTCCTATAGAATAATTATTTTCAGAACCTTCTCTGAATGGTGATATAAGAAAGCCGAAATCCATTCCAAATCCCGATTTAGATGTTCCGGAAGCAAATACCGGATCATTAGCCGTCCTTTCATCAAGCTGATACGATTTATTCAGCATTTTCAAACCGACACCGAGGTGAAATGCAAAAGAGAGGTCCTTGAAGATCTGGTTCAGGCTCATGCCGTAATTTAAAGCATATATGTTCTCATAGTAGAGTGAATCCGCAGCAAGCCGGGTATAATAAACATTAAAACATCCGATACTGGGATTGGGATAGGCAACAGTAAAAAAATAATTGTCGAGTTTTATTTCATCATCAAATCCCCAGAAAGGAATACCATAGGAAAATGCCATCCCGATCTTGTCAACCTTAGCCAGGCCGGCCGGATTGCTCAGGGCTGAATAGTAATCATCACTTACTGCGACATAGGCACCACCCAGTCCGTTCATCCTGGCACTGTAAAAACTGTATTCGAATGATGTATACCCGGATACAGTCATAAGGACCAAAATTATTATACATATAATATATTTTTTCATAATATCACCTTCACACTCTACCGAGCATTTACAAAAACACCCTTAATAACTTTTCCATTTACCTTTAACTGATAAAAGTAAACCCCTCCGGGAACATCATTTCCATTGCTGTCTTTTCCATCCCAGTATGGCCTGTCTTTAATAATGCGGACCAGACCGCCCCGTATGTCCACGATCTTGATCTCAAATTCTCCGGAGAGCCCGCTAAAAATAAGATAATCATTTATTCCGTCACTATTTGGAGTAATGATCTTCTCAAGCGGTTTATAAGCTGTCTCCTGAATTCCCGAAGCCGGGAACAATGCAAAAATACCAAATGTAAATATTGACGAGGTTACAATATTACCGGCACTGTCCACCGTGCCCCCCATGTACCGCCAGTCAAACCCGTCAAACCAGAACAGCTTTAGAAGTTCTTCATCATCACCTGTCCCGTCGTCCTTCCCGTCCTGGTTTATATCTATATAGAGCAGTGTTAATTCTGACGGATCTTTCAGGTAACTGCTCAAAGGTTCAACCTGATAAGCCGCAACAGGTGTGGAGCTGAGAACATTTGGATTAAAATTCCCGGGAAGATCATTAACATTTATAACCTGTTGAAAAGAGATCTCACCACTCTCCGTATAGCCATTGACCGTAAGCTTTGCCTCTCCATCATAAATATTTCCATCCTTTAAAGTGATCACATTATTATCCTTACTGTATATAAGAGTAGCCTTATTTATATACGATATGACCTGCGGAGAACCGCTATTCCTGAAAGAGTAGGGAGTGATCGCAGGGCCATGAGCAGAAAGATAATATTCGATCCCGGCTGATGTGACTTCATTGGCAGGAATGATCGCTCTTCCGGAATAATTAAAGATACCGGCAGTTATCAGGGGACTGAAATCGACCCGTGTATATGTAACTGACCCGCTCTGCCTGTAATATAAGGAGAAGTTCGTAAAAAAGGATTCGCCCGGAAGGTTGGCGGATATAACGATCTGGTCCTGTACAATATTGATCATGGTCAAAGGTTCATGAACGAAATCAGCTGAGAACGGCTGACTCGTCTGAACCGTAACTTCTGCAGTAAATATAACATTAGTATAGACGCTATAGCCCGCAAAAACCGGACTGACAGCAAGCATCAAAAATAAGAAGATACTAATGATACAATTCTTTAACTTCATTTATTTTTTTTCCCGAATCTTTATCTTTCCTTTTTTATTTATCGATACCTTATAATCTTTTTCTACATTATATATGTCTTTATATCCAAGGTTAAGTTTTACATTAACAGTATACTCTCCGTTACCGGGAAACTTGACCTGCTCTTTATTCTCCAATTTGATCTCATATCCCTCAAAGATCGGGTATGATGTTTTTAATTCTACTTTATTTAAAACCTTCCCTTTGGAATTGAGAAGAGATAAATGACCGTCGGGCCGCACATGAATATTACCTGTATTTTTAACGGGAACCTGAAAATTAAGAAGGCTTCCCTCTTTTTCAATATTCATTTTTCCAAGCTCGGATCCGATCTTTGCATTTGCCCTTGAGATCATATAAATGGCAACAGACATCTTTGTCCTGATCGATGTTGAACTGCCGGAAGGCCTGTCTATAAAGCTTACTTTTGCTGAGACTTCACCTTTAAAATCTTTAAACGCTTCCAGCGTATATTGTAAAAGGATTTTTTCATTCCCTTTCAGTATTATGTTTTTTGTATCGATCGTCAGCCAGCTTCTCCAATCTACTTTCTCATTGATCTTTGAACTTCTAAAATTCTCAACTGTCACGACTATTTCGGTCGGTTTATCAGAGGTATTCTCCAGATAGATCTCCTTCACAACCTTTTTCTCTGGATCAACCGAGACTGTTGTATGCGAAGGTCCTACCTTAATAGCAGCTGACAAACTACCCGCTATAAAAATTGAAATAAATATGATCCATAATGTTCTCTTCATTTTAAATTCTCCTGATCGTCATTTTTCATATCGTATGTCGTCTACATAGAGGGTTAATCCCCCAGAAGGATTCCATGCACCAATCTTAAAACCCCTGCTTACATGGGACATGTCTTTTCCTGTTACTGTAATAGAATGCTTGGTCCATGTTGTTGTAACTGTAAATTGATTTCCTACCCCTCCATCAATTGGCACAGTTCCGCATGAATCTCCAGGCCCATGGGAACCAGCATTTACACCCATTTCACATATAGCTGTAGCCGTCTTATTTGCTCTAACCCAAAAAGTTAATTTAGATGTACCTGTTAAATCATATCCTTTACCTGGACCGGAACAATACCAACCACCACATGTCTTCGGGGCTTCAAACCATACTAAAGCTCCTGTACGTGTACCAATAGATGGATAATCTATTCTTACACAAGTGCCTGGACTATGATAAGTTCCTGTATATTCAAAATCCATTGTTACTGCTGGAAAATCATCGCTATTCCAATCCTCATAATCAGGTGTATAATGATTCGGAACAGGATTGGAACCTGACCATGCATTTGTATAAAGAAAAAAATTCTTCAAAAATTTTGCCTCACTATTATTGTATTCTTCACACCTCAACTGAGTAGTACGGAAAATAGAAATAATCAGATTCTGAAACTTCGCTGCAATATAAACATATGCTTTCAAAGGTTTTTCCTGACGGACTGCTTCGTGCCATGCAATACCACTTTGATTCCAGGCCACTACATACTCCATCTCATTTGTAAATTCAGTTGAGCTTTTATCCAATGCATAGTGCCAGTCATAATTGGTGAAACCAGTATGATCACCTCTTTCCGTAGGTTTGGGTGGCTTTAATTTAGTATTTTTAATCAGCCAAGCCAGATTAATGACCCGGTTGGAAAACATGGTATCGATCAGTCCAGCGGCATTATTTGTACCCAAATACATGGGATCAGCAATATTTGTTTTATTATGAGTATTAAGCTGTAACCCCCAGCCCGTAATAATGGAATGATTCGTCAGGTACTCCACTTCTAAATATTGATCGGAAATGATCCAATCCTGTGAAAGAACGGAAATATTTGTCCAGGAGATCCAGTTGTTCACCAGATCATCTGAAATATTTTTTATCTTTACATTAAAAACTGCTGAACGAACCTGTACGGCCAGCAGATTAAATAATAAACACAGTATAATTGCATAAAAATGATTTGTTTTCATTCCCTTTTTCATTGTAATAACTTACCATATTCAAATGAAAAATCCCCCCTTTTTTACAAAACCTTCTTTAAGTAGCTCCCTCTCTTCCCTGTCTTTAAAGATGCAGGTACTATCCTTATAAGATGGTTGGTAGCCGCAGGCTTCAGCCTGCGATTATGATTCTGTTAAATACTACAAAGAAAAAAACAGGGGGGCTTTAGGTGTGAAAGCCCCCTCTGTTATATTTAGCTCAAGTTTTTACGGTTTAAACATCTCTACAGTTAATGTAGTTGTCCTGTACGAACGAATGGTAGCTGTTGCAAAATCAGCAGCTAAATAGATCTGTACAGGTGTTACTCCGCCTGATCTTTCTGAAGCAGCTGCGCCCCAGAGTATTCCTTCGTTGTTTACAGGTGTTGCATAATAGTTAACAGTTGATCCGGCAGGCATCTTGGCGTTGTTAATGGTATTAGTAAAAGCAGATTGTGCCTGGTCAACCAGATATTTCCATGCCCATCCTGTGTTGGTAAATCGATAGCTCCCTGATAATGGGGGATCCTCGATAGGATCTGTGATCTTTGCAGGTTCTGTTGTAGCATCCTGAACATTCCATACCATCGGTAATTTGATGGAAGGAGAAGTAACAGCGATCAGACCGGCAGCTTCTTCTGCTGCACCGGTAAATTGCGGACTAGCGATAGCACTGTTCGTATTATCAGATGTGAATGTAATACCCCAGTCAGTTGTAAAGTTAGTATAAGAGATCCTGGCATACTGGTTTGCAATTCTCCATGCAGTACCTCCCCCCAACGGAACAGAAATATTAGTCCAGTTAACAACTGTAGCTGCACTGTCATCAATACGGTTAAAAAGTGCTACTTCTAAAGCCGTATTAGTAGTACCTGTGACAGTAACCTGTGCCGTGAATATCGTAACTTTAGATACATTATAGCCGGCAAACAAAGGACAGGTTACGACAAGCAAAGACAATAATATAAGTGACAATTTTTTCATTTTAAGTACCTCCTTTTAAATTTTTACTCATTTCATACAATCGTTTGTATTTTTTGAGCATATAATATTCCAAACCTATTAAATTAATTATTTAATCAACCCACCCTGCCTAATAATCTATTCCCATAGATTATATAATAAATATACATTTTTAATTTTAAATGTCAAGAAAAAAGTGCAATCAATTGTACAGAAATATTTACTCTGGTGCAAGGGCATAAGAGCCTGTGAAGTATTCTTTAAGGTGAATCTTAAAATTAGTAGATTTAACAAATCCAGGCACACCCTTACGGCCCTTAGAAATTGTCCTCTGAACAATTTCAAGGATTTAGTCCTGGAAATTCTTATAGAATTTTCAGGGGTGCCAGGGCGAACTTGCCTCGCAGAGGGTGTCTATAGATAAACACAGCTTTCTTATTATTTATAAATATCTTTTCTATGACCAATTTTGATTATATATATGGTAAGAACCAGATCTTCTATTGAATACACTATTCGATAATTTCCCTGTCTTATCCTATATCTTTCCTGTCCTGATAATTTTTCACAGCCTTGAGGCCTTGGATCATCTGATAACTTCTGAATTTTAACAGTAATTCGCTGAAGATCTTTTTTAGGTATTTTATTTAACTCTTTAACAGCAGAGGCTTTGATCAGGATTTTATATTTTACCACGTTTTTTCAGATCCTTCAATACATTCTCAAAATCATAATCCGGCTCTTTCTCTCTCTCTTTAAAAGCCAAAAGGTCTTCAGAATCTTCTATTAATGCCTGTTTAACAGCCTGATTAACCAGGTCAGAAATAGAATTATGTGTGACAGCAGCTTTTACTTTCAAAGCCTTATGCAGGTCTTCAGATAAATAAATAGTTGATCTTTTTGTTGATATACTCATACTATACAATATAACGCTTTAACATCAAAACGTCAAGATGTTTTTATAAATATTCATTGAGTCATCTAACAAATGTAGGCACGGATTTATCCGTGCCTTGAAAATATCTATATTATTCAATCTCACTAATCTTTTTTTCAATACGCTTCTGAAGTTCTTTATCACTGGTTTTTATCTGCGCCCATAATTCCACAGCTCCTTTAAAATCATCTTTATAATAACTATCTAATCCAAAATAGTACAACTCCTCAACAGTTGTTCTTTCAGCTCCTGGTAATTCATTGATCATTTCCTGGATACTCTTCTTTGCTCTTTTCTCCATTAAGATCACATCTACTCTTCTGTTCATTTGCCTGCCTTCTTCAGTATCATTGCTCTGTATAGGGTTTCGCTCTCCTAAACTGATAGCAATTAATCTTTTTTTATCAATTCCATTTTCCACCATATAATTATAAACCGATTGAGCTCTCTTTTTAGATAGCACATAATTATAGTTTTCAGTTCCCCTATCGTCTGTATTTCCTTCAATTCTTACCAAGTAATTCTTTAAGCTTTTAATAATCCTTATTACCTTATCCAGTATTACCGTAGCACCATATCTTAATTCATCACTGTTGTATTCAAACAAAAGGTCATTCTGGATCCCCACTTCCAGTCCTCTCCGGCTTTTTTTAAACAGATCTTTTGTTGCATCTTCTCCGATCTTATAATCTTTATTCTCTATACTCATGGAAAAACTAAACCTGTGAGTACTTCCCAGATCTTCGTAAAAACTTAAGGCGTAATCCAACTGCATATTTCTATGACTGAATCCCAATCCCATCTTTATACCTTCATCGTTTCCTTTATATTGATAGCCCATCCTTACAAACAGTCTGTTCTTCCATTGATATTCAATTCCTCCTCCGGTTATATACTCGGCTTCAATACCTTTTTTTATCTTTCCTGTCATTATAATCCTGTCCCTAGAATCAATTAGTAGTTTTTTTAACTTGATAGTGTAATGTCCCCCTAATTCGATATCCAATGGCTGATCATATTCCAGCAGGTCCATCTTTACCGGCATTCCAATATTGTGAAAAACCAGGCCAACTCCCCAATCAGGATTCTTGTATATGAATCCAATATCATTATTAAAGAAAGTTCCACTGGCATCATCGAGCGTTTCTACAATACCCTTAAAATTAATTCCAACTCCGATCCTTTCATTAAATTTATAAGAATAATTTAGGATTAAACAATAATTTCCGGCATTAATGCCATTATCTAATAATAGATAATTCCCCGATGAATCCAGATTATATCTTTCTATATTATCATAAAATAGACTAAAAAATCCTATACCAAAAGTACCCCATTTCCTGAATTGAAAAGTACTAAAAGCTGATCCATAATTCAATGATTCAAAATATCTCGCATATGAGAGAGAAAAATTTACTGACTTAAAAAAAGGAAGATTCGGCAATCTAGATGGAGTAGAAATTGAGGCAAATGAAGGCTTACTTTTAGCAATTGTGTCAGATGAATAAACAAAAGGAAATGGTCTTAAAATATAAAAGGAAGGAAGAGCTGGATTATAATAGAGAGAATGAGCTTTAGAATCCATTGTTAAATACGCATTCCCAAGAGCATGAGCAGCAGGAGAAGGAGATATTGTAAGAAATTGAAAGATAGAATCTGCTTCTTTTGCTTGAGTAGATGAAACAAAAAAACAATTAATTATTAATAAAAAACCGAGAACAATATGTGACATAAATAAAAAAGATGTAGTAAGGGGCTTTAGCCCCGTTTCTTTCAATATATTATTATCCATAACAGAACAAATCAAATATCGCTCCTATTATTCCTACCTTATCACAACCAGCTTTAATCTCTTCTCATTCCCTTTATTATCTTTAAAATTACATATATAGACCCCATTCTTTAATGGCACGCCTTCTTTATTTTTTACATCCCACCTGTATCGTCCAACAATAGAAGACCCTTTTAAACTTGCAATCTTTCCTCCAGCAATGGAATACACATTCAGCTCGAAATGTTCCGGCAAATTAAAAAAAGTTACATAATGAATATTATTTTTATTTGGTCTGAATGGATTAGGGGCTATTACGACATTATTAATGTCTTCTCTATACCCATCGTCATACTCTAGACTAATCGAATAAATTTCCGGTGTCTGATCATGGTTCAAAGAATATAGTGTTACTTTTACTTTTAATTCATCAAGGCCTTCACCCGAACAAGGCACAGACTGTAAATTCGTATCCGTCATTTCATACCAACTGCTCCAGGATATTCCTTTATTAGTGGTAAATGAAAATTCATATGCTACGTTACCCCCATTTAAGACCTCAGTCTTTGAAAAAGAAAACCATCTGTTTATGGAAGTTGGAGAAGAATTCAAGATGACTTCGGAAGATAAAGCAAAATAGTTATTAAAAATATACCCATAACCAAAATCATTTGTATATGCACCAAGATAGATTTTATCATTATCCATTTGCTTGATTGCTCTATACTTCTTCGGAAAAACAGTAGAATCCTTCATTAGTTGTACTAATGGCGACCAGGTTTGCCCTTTATTAAAACTTTTCCAAACGTTTGTTTCACTGGTCTTATAAAAAATCCCATCACTTGCTTCAATTAATCCAAAGCAAACATCATCTGAAATTTGTTCCCAAATTGTTCCTTCATTATCTGTTCGAATTATTCCATTAGTTCCATAAATATAAATATAATTATCAATTCCTTTAAAAGCACCATAACCATAATTATAATTTGAAGTTTCAGTAACAATGGTCCAATTTGTTCCTTCATTAGTTGATATATAAACGCCATTTGGTATATATCCCATGTTTCCCAGAATAATATTACCATTATTTAATTCATACATCCAATTAGCACCTATTGATCCACTATATATATTGTTCCAAGTAGAGCCATTATTTATACTTTTATATAATTCTTGACTTGGGAAAAGGATCCATCCATAAAGATTATGTTTAGTATCTTTAAAAATACAGCCACTACTCACTCCGCTTAATCCTGAAGAAATCCAATCATCACCATTATTTGAACTTTTATAATAATTGCCCCCTCCACAGGTAGTCCCTCCACTAAATAAAACATAATTTGTTAGCTCGATAATATTACAAAAATCACCATTGCCAATATCATCATTAGATAATACAGTTATCCAATTATTTCCATAATTAGTACTTTTATAAATAAGTCCACCACAAGCATATCCTCCTATATAAAAAATATCCTTATTTGAATTTTGAAATAAATAAGCTGGCCTTGAAAAAAGTGGAGATCCAGTATTTGTCCAGAATCCTGTGGGAGAAAGACGTATTTTCCCCTTATAAACTTCTGCTTTCTGAATATCATATTCAATGTTTTCATCATTATTAAAAGTAAACTTAATTTCAGCACCAAAGAGAAAACTCTGAAGACCCAGTAGAATTACAAACAAAAAAACCATTTTTAGAGACGGTCTTCCATATTCCACTTTTTTATATTCTATGTATTTCTTCAAGTTTCAAATCCTTCTTTTGTATTTTTCTATATATCTCATTAACATAATTACTTAATGCCGATTTTCTTATCTTTAGATATTTCATAATTTCTGAACTTTCCTTATGACAGATCTCTTTCATTACATATACTATTCTTCGTCTTGCTTCTACTACTTTTTTACTATTACTATCTTGAATAGTCTCTATCTTCAACCTGTTTTCTTCTAATATTGTGCTTATAATTTTTTCGCCATTTATCTCTCTACTTCCTATTTTCCGTTTGTCTTTTTTTAATTTCCGTAATATTTTTTCAAATATCATCTTATTTCCCACAGCTATCCTATTAAATAATTCTAAAGGATATTCTTTATCATCTTCTCTAAGTGGCTTTCTAATAAAATCTTTGTATAATTTTATTGCATTAGCCTGGTTACTTGAAAACATTCCCAGTACTATAGAATCATCATACCAATCTGGTGTTTTTAGTTTTGCTAATAATTTATAACTACTCCATTTGTATTTATTTATTTCATTAACCAACCCTGCTTTTACTGGATTCCTTAAAATATATCTTGCTACAGTTGTTAAGTATTCCGATCCCGTAATTAATATTGATTTGGGCCGCCCCTGAAAAACCGGCCCGGGGAAATCTCTTTTTTTTGACTTATATACTGCATACCTGGTATTTATAGATTTTAATATTTTTTGTAATCTTACTTCTTCTCCTGTCTGAATTAACATATGAGTGTGATTCGGCATTAGACAATACTCTATTATTTTATATCCTTGATCCTTAAACCGATCGAAACAATCAAGATAATATAAATAATCTCCTTCATCTTTAAATATTGCCTCACGCTTAAATCCTCGACTCATAACATGATGATATGCTCCGGAATAATCTAATCTTGCTTGTCTTGGCATCTTCTTGAATTATTTCCCCCTTTGTTGCCCCCCCCTTCCTTGAAACATGGAATGCGGAAGATCGTCCCCACTCTATCCTATTTTGGATAAATAAATTTGTTATCAAGAATTTTTAGTTTTACTTTTTTATATTTCAAGTTCACATGAGATTTATCTACATTGCGATCAACAAGAAAATAAAAATCTTTTTCATTATCTCCGTCAATATCTTCATATTCTTTATATGGACCAATTAAAAAAACATTATTTTTTGTGATTTTAATTAATTGGAAACATTCTGAATTAACATTGTTACCACCAGCAAAATATTCATAAGAATAATAACAATTAACGATTTTTTTTAATTTTCGATCAATTGATACATGTGAAAGAGTAAATAATTTGTAGAGATTCTTTGTTTGGTTATTTTGAATAAATAAAATATAAGAATTATATATTGATTCAGAATTTTCATTTTGAAGAATTATTAAAGAAAAAAAATCTATTTTTTCGATACGAATAGGATTGATGATTTTTAATTGCATTGGCTTAATTGAATTTTTTTTATTTACTTCAATACAATTACTTCTTTTTATTTCTTGGCTATCCTTATTTCCACAAGACAATGTTGTAGCAATTAAAATTATAAATAAACTAAATAAAAGTTTTTTCATCATTATTTCCTTTTTAAATAATTTTTTATATACCAGTTTTCATATTTGCTTCCACATAAGTTATTAGAAGTTTTATATGATATGTTTGCTTGAAATCCATCATGATAAATGCTATAAGCACGAGCAGCTCTTATTTTTTCATTATTAATATTTTTATTCCATTTATGATTATAATTATCAGAAAATACTTTTACCCCACTTTGTAAATTGTATTCCCAACTTGTTTGAAGTTTATTATAATCGAAATCATATAATTTTGCAGTAGGTTCCAGAATCTGACTAAGACCAACCGCAGAAGAAAGAAGTTCTCCTTTCTCATTATAAGGTCTTAATATTTTCCCATTTTTATTATACTGCCTATAATCTGATTCTGAGGAAACAAGTGCTTGAAGTGCATTTAAGGGTACATTATACTTTTCTGATAATATATTTAATTCAGAATCTATTTCTGCTATTGAAGGATTTATATCGGTATTATTACTTGATTCAAACAATCCTTTTACAAATTTGTTTACCGCTGATTTTACATTCCATTGAAATTCACCTACTGCTTTTACTCCTTCATAAATCGCATTACCGATAGTTTTAAATATATTCTCATTTCCATCTGCATTCAATTTAATTGTCTGGCCTGATTTTATTATGGGATTCTCACCTTCCAACTTGTTTATCTTTTTTAATTCTTCTACACTAATTCCTGTTTCTTGCGATATCTTCCACAAACTATCTCCTTTCCTTACTTTATATTCTGTATCCTGCGCTCCTTCAAGGTCAGTTGCGCCTGTAAGAAATTCAACAACCTTTGTCATGGCTTTTGCAAATTTATTGTAGTCACCTTTCTGTTCTGCTTCTGCCAGTTCCGCCATCATCTCTTCTGCTTCCTGCCGGTCTATATTCTTGTCTTTCAATAGTTTTTTCAGATCTTTTTTAGCTTTTTGTAATTTTTCCATTTGTTCCTGAGTTTTTTTCTTTTCCTCAGTTTTTGAGATGGCCGGGGTTTTGTCTGCTGCATCTGTTTTGAACGGCTGATAGGGTTGACTATTCTGCTCCGTATCAAACAATGAGTTCTGCACGAGGTTGTAGGCGGCGGTGCCGATGGCGCCGATACCAGCGATGATACCTTTGCCGACATTCAGCAAAGCTTTGCCTACTGCTGCCGGGTTCATGATGCCGGCTACGGTGATGTCGCTCATGTCAAATCCGCCTGCTACACTGGTGGTGGTGTCCCAGTTTCCTTTGCTGTTCACGCTGAATCCGAATCCAAAGTTGCGCGCTTTTGAGATGTCTTCATCTGAGTTGTACATGTTCTGAAGGAACATGGTGCCTATTTTTCCGGGTTCTCCGAATACATTGGCAGTTGAAGGATCATGTCCTGTTGTGTCGCTGGAAAGCCCGTCTCGCAGAGCTCCCAAACTGATCACACTAAAATCAAACTGGCCTGAATGGAGGAAATCAATTGATTCTCTCACAAAGCTGGATGCCAGCTTCCCATAACTTATGCTTTTATTACCGATATTGAATGATGCCTTTCCGATCAGATCTCCAGTGAAGTCTCCTGCCATACCGCCTGCAATGTCCCATCCAGCTGAGGTCAGGTTCATGTTTGCTTCTTTCTCGCTCATGTACCAGTCCATAGATCCATCGCTTTTCACCTTGAATCCCTTACTCAAGAAACTGCCGGCTGCAGAGACCACATTCTTTGCCACTGTACCGATCATATTACCTACTGTCTTAATACTCTCAAGGGCTTTTCCTGTTATATTCCCCAGCCAGCTTGCTCCTGCTCCAATGGCGCTGGTAGCCACATTGAGGAGTCCTCCCAGGCCGGTAACTGCTTTCGTTGCATACTTGTATGCTGTCTCACCCACTGAAACGGCTAAAGCTGCGAGCTGTCCACCTGGAATAAAGGAGAGCCCGATCTTTGCCACTGCTGTCAGAGACAGATTAAATCCGGGAAAGAGTCCCTTCTCATACCATGACTGGTCAGCCTTGGCCTGGCCTTCTGCTTTCTCTCTTTCTGCTTTTACCAGAAGATTGATCAGACGTCCGCTTTCACCTGTACCTGCATAGGTCACGTCACCGTCATCATTAAAAGTAGGAGATTCCCCGATGTGTGATTCGAGGTGAACGCTTTTATCTTCATAAGTAACATTCATATATTCGATGGTCTTGTCGCAGATAGCCTGAATGCTCTCCATGCTCAAAAATTCTGTTTCTTTGGGTGTAATGAAGGAGTAAGGAATATGATGCTGGTTCCATCCGATATAGCCTTTTATCTCCTGAATCTTGTAGTCATCCCCGCCTACTAAAGTACTGTCTTCAATGACCTTTCTCTTGTACACAGCCCCGGAAATATTAAAACCCTTTTCAGAAAAACTCTGAGTCAGCCCCTCATAAGCTCCGTATTCCATTGAAGCCAGGTTCCCGGACAAGTCCCTTTCAATCTCTGCCAGTTGCTTTTTCATCTCTTCCATATACTGCAGTTTCCCGATCTTCTCCATCTCTTCGATGTAATAATCCATCTTTGAGACAAATTCACAGGATATACTATTATTATTCAAATTATTTATCTTGTCAATACTAAATTTCATATCCATGTTCTTGGCAGCCATGATCAGCGAATCACTAAGCGCATGCGGCTGCATCTCATTGATGATGGATTGTGCTATATTTTGAGGGTCTTTTGCCCCAATGATACTACCATTCACATTAATGCTGTTCTTCCGAAGGAATCCGGCGATCAT
>JAHITG010000104.1 GCA_018817865.1 Spirochaetota bacterium | reverse complement strand
CTGGAAGTCTGGACGGATGGTACGATCAAACCTGATGACGCCGTTTCATTTGCCGCTAAGATCCTTAAGGATCATTTTTCGAAGTTTTTAAATTTTGTAGATAATGAAGAACTGCTGGTAAAAGAAGAGAAACCCAAGGAAGAGAAACCTGACCAGGAATTGATCCTGAAAGTACTTAGTACTCCCGTGGAAGAGCTGGAATTGTCTGTTCGAGCCAGCAACTGTTTGAGTCAGTCCAAGATAAAGACGATCGGACAATTGATCAAGATAACTGAAGAAGAGATGATGAACATGAAGAACTTTGGAAAAAAATCTTCTGATGAGTTAAAAGTAAAATTACAGCAGTATGGTCTATGGATGGGAATGACAGATGAAGACCTTGAAAGTATCAAAATTAAAAAAGGAGATTACTTAAATGAGGCACCTTAAGAAAAGGAATAAGCTAAGCAGAACTTCCTCACATAGAAACGCTATTCTTGTCAATTTATGTAAATCCATTATTATAAATGGAAGGATCAGGACAACAAAAACAAAGGCAAAAATGGTTCAACCAATAATAGAAAAAATGATCACCAGGGCAAAAGTCAATACTCTTCATAACAAACGCATAATTGCTTCGCGGTTTGGGTCCTGGGATATCATTCCCAAGCTGTTTGATCAGATAGGACCGAAATTTAAAGAGAGGCCGGGTGGCTATACACGGGTAATTAAGATCGGATTTAGAAATTCTGACGGAGCAGAAATGGCTTTACTCGAGTTTTTAGAGGAATTTAAAGATATTTCTGATACTAAAGATGGGAATGCTCCTGCGGTAAAAGGAAAGAGTAGTAAAAGTACCGACAGTAAAACAAATGAACCTTCAAAAACCCCGGCTAAAAAAGCAAAGAAGCTGACAAGAGGAAAGAAGAAGGAGAAATCCAAAAAAATAAAAGATAAGAAAAAGGCCGTTTCAACCAGGATTATCAAAAAGAAGACAGCTAAAAAGAAAGTTGCCAAAAAGAAGTCAGCTAAAAAGAAAGCTGCAAAGAAAAAGGCGCCTGCAAAAAAAATATTAAAACGTGCTAAGAAAAAGAAGTAATTTTTATTGCTTTTAAAAGGATTAAAAGTGTAATTTTTTTATTATGGAAGATGACAAGAAAAACAAAGTAACATTTATTTTAAAGAATGATATTTCCTGTCCTGTATGTGGAACAGATTTTAAAAGAGAAGAATTATTAACCGGAAGGGGCCGGCTGATAGCAGGGAACATCACAGGAGAACTTCGGCGTCTTTATGAACCCAGCAAGGTTTATGGCAAAGTAAATCCTCTTCTCTATCCTGTTACTGTCTGTCCGAATTGTTTTTTTAGTGCTTTCCATGAAGATTTTTCGAAATTAAAAGTTGATGGAGTAGAGAAAGCCAAGGTAAGTACTGAAAAACGGAAGGGCATTATAGACAGGATATTCAAAAACCTTGACTTCAAGGCTGAAAGAAAAACCCAGCATGGCGCTGCCAGTTATATCCTTGCAGCAGAATGTTATGATTATTTTGATAAATGGTCATCTCCTACAATAAAAAAAGCTATTTCTTCATTAAGGGCTGCATGGATCCTTTCTGATCTTGAAGTAGAGGATCCCCTTGCTGATTTTGGTAATCTGCAGAATCTGTTCTATAAAAAGGCTCTTCAGTATTACATCGATGTTCTTATTAAACAGGAAAAAGCTCTTGAGTCGTTTGATGGGATCAAACATCTTGGCCCTGATACTGATGTGAATTACGGATATGACGGTGTTTTATATCTTATCGGAAGCCTGACTTTAAAGAATTCATTTTTCGAAAAGGATTCCCCTGAAAAGATTACCAATCTGGAAAAATCGAAAAAAGTAGTTAGTAAAATGTTCGGATTTGGTAAAGTAAGTAAAGAGAAGCCCAGTATACTTTTGGATATGGCCAGAGACCTTTATGATGAATTATCGCGAAAGATTGAAGAGTTAAAAGAGAAACTTCAATCCAGTCCTGCTCCTGAAAATAACTGATTTTTTTACTCTAGCTTACATGCAGAATTTAAAATTAACTATCTCATATGACGGTACTAATTATTATGGTTGGCAGAAACAGCCCTCTTACCCTACTGTCCAGAAAACAATTGAGGATGTATTCAGGAAGATTCTGCCGGGATCATCAAAACTTATTCTGAACGGTTCCGGGAGGACAGATAGGGGGGTTCATGCCCTGGGCCAGGTTGCCAATATTAAGATCAGCAGTAAACTATTTTTACCAGGCCTTATGGAAAGCTTGAACTCGCTTCTTCCACGGGATATTCGGATACATTCAATTCAAAAAGTTGATGATAGATTTAACGCCAGGTTTAATGCGCATAAAAGGGAGTATAGATATATTCTTCAGTATAAAGGATATCAATACCCGTTTTATGATCGATATTCGTATTGCTACCCCTATTCGGTTGATTTTAAAAAACTAAAGAAATGCATCGGTTTTTTTTCAGGCAGGAAGGATTTTTCCAGTTTCAGTAACAGCCCTAAAGAGAAGGATCCTGTTAGACATATCCGCAAAATACTGTTTTATAGAGAAAAAGATTTCATTATTTTCAGGATCATCGCTGATTCATTTCTTCAGGGGATGGTTCGCAATATCCTGGGAACAATTTTTGATATTAATAAAAACGATCAGAATCCCCGCATTATTAAGGACATATTTGATTTAAAAAAGAATAAATATTGCGGTAATAAAATCCCGGCAAAAGGGCTTTATTTATATAAAGTATATTATTAATAAAAGGAATCTAAATACCGATAAGTTTACTAAGCAATTAAAGGAATGAATACTTATGGATGATATGAATACGAATCAAAACCAGTATGAAGATGTGGTTTTCGGAAGTATTGAACTGCGCGGTTCCAGGGAAACGCTTGAAGATGGCAGGAAGTTTGTAGAAAAGCATCTGCAGGGTGCCGGAATTCCCCAGGATATTATTACCATGGTCGTAACAGCTGTTGATGAAGCCAGTGCAAACATAATTGAGCATTACTACAAAGATGATTCAGAAAAAAAGTATATCATAACTTTGGACATTAAGAGAAACAAGATAATTGTTCTGCTTGAAAGCTGGGGTGAAGAGATCAATATCAAGACAGGAAAAAAGATAGATCTGGCTCAGCATTTCAGTGATGGGAAATCCCGAGGGCTCGGAGTTTATATGATGCATATGCTAATGGATGAAGTATCTTATCACTATATTAGAAGAATGAATGTTGTAAAGCTGGTAAAATATCTGGATCAGGAGTAAGGTGTATCTTTGGATTTTTTGGTTGACTGTAAAAATTAATGGTATATATTATTGCAATTATTATGAATAATAATTGCGGCCGTCGTAAAGTGGTATTACCTCAGCCTTCCAAGCTGAAGTCGTGGGTTCGATTCCCATCGGCCGCTATTCATTAATGAATTATGAAAGATCTGAAAATAATTTTTATAATAGTACTTCTCTTTGTCTCTTCATGTTTTAAATCCCGGGAACAGAAAAAGATCGAGCTGGAAAATGCCGGTAAACTGGTCAAAAAAGCTGATCTTTTGTTTTATAAAAATGATTTTACATCTGCCTTGAAGTTATTTCTTGAAGCAAAAGACCTTAATCTTGAAGACCCTCTGCTTAATTATAAAATAGCTTTCTGTTATGATAAAGGACAGGATAAAACAGACCATGCTGAAAAATACTATTTAAGGGCGTTAAAGAAACTGGATAAAAATAAGGACCTGTCTGTCCTTGCATCTGTTTATTTTAATCTTGGATTGATCCATTCAAAACGGAACGAGATCGGGGATAAGACAGAATACTTCAATCTGTTCTATTCGGCGATCGAGAAGATACAAACCGCAGGAATGATGAATGGAGAGGACCGCTTCCGTCTTGCCTACTATTACATGGATAAAGGAAGATCCGAGGATGCTCTAAAACTTTTTAGAGAAGCCATAGATGAGATCAAGATAGAGAATCCCAATCATTTTTATTATGCGGGGGGATATTTTAATATAGGCATTATTTACTGGAGACAGGAGGATGTAAATACGGCGTTATATTACTGGAAAAGGGCATTAAAGATCGATCCGGATAATGAGCAGTATAAAATGTGGTATAAGAAGGCCATGCAGTTAAAGATGGCTGATAATTTATAGATCCTTACTGTTTAAGATAGCTTTTTGCAGTTTTAATATTCTCAAGATCTTCACCTGGATTTTTCATCGGCGTTTCCATAATAAAAGGTACATGATCGATCAGCTTGCAGTTAATGATGGCATTCATGCCTTCCGCGCCTATTTCTCCTTTACCGATATGCTGATGCCTGTCTACATGGGAATTCAGTTTGGAATTGGAATCATTATAATGGATCGCTTTCAGATACTTCAGCCCTACTATTTTATCAAAAGTTTTAATAGTTTCTTCTACGGCTTTTTTATTCCGGAGATCATATCCCGCTCCAAAAAGATGGGCTGTATCAAGGCAGACACCGACCCGTTTTTTATAATTGATATTATCTGTCACTCTTTTGATCTCTTCAAAAGTAACTCCTACCTCTGTTCCCTGGCCTGCAGTATTTTCAAGCAGGATCATGGCAGAGGATGAACCTTTCTCCAAAGCAGTGTTTACTGCATTCTCAACTCTTTGGAATGCAGAATCAATGCTTTTCGTGATCTTGCGCCCCATGTGAATATTTATATAATCTGCTTTTAATTTAGCTGCCCTGTCGCATTCCTCGATCAATGACTGTACAGATCGTTTATAAAGGGACTTGTCTTCGGATGCAAAATTGGGAAGGTACGGCATATGAATGAGGAAAGGGTGAAGTTCATATTGATCGACCTTTTTAATAAAATCAGCTACATCATCTTCTTTTAAGGGAGCACTCTCCCAGCCTCTCGGGTTACGCGAAAAGATCTGGAAGGTTGTACATCCCAGCTCTACAGCCTTCTCAGGTACGGCTGCAAATCCTTTGCTGATCGATAAATGAAATCCTAATTTTACCATAATAGTTTTTCCTGCACCGCCTTTGTGTTGTATCATAAGTAATTGCTATTAAAAATAGATCAAATAAAGGTAGCCGCAGGCTTTAGCCTGCGTAATACTAAAACAATCTACCTTAACGCAAGCTAAAGCTTGCGACTACCAATATTAAATAAATATATCTTTTTAAGCAATCAATCTTAAAATATCGTGCCGAAAGAATAAAACAGCTCACCTGACAGATACCTGACAGCTTTTGTGTCTCCCGCCGTCTTTCGCCTTAGATTTGAATTGATCTCCTTGTTTTTATATGTATGTCGTCCTCTTTTTCTTAGATTCATTTTTCCGGTAACCACACCCTTGCTTGATGTGTGAACATAGGTGATGGTCCCGTCATTATCAACATCAACGATGATAGCAATATGCGTTAGTGTATCATCATTTATTCTATTCCGGTTTTTATCATAAGTATTGCTGAAAAAAATAAGGTCACCTGATCTGATCTTGCTGTAGATCCGGTATATTTTATTGTATCTTTTCAGGGTAGAGTAAATGATCTTTACCCCATTAGCACCGGGGGGGATAACCGCCTGTTTTTTGAAGATCGTCACATAATTCTTTTCCAATATTTTCAGGATGAGCCCTGAACAGTCTATTTTTATCTTGTTATCTTTTGCATAGGAGTTTGCGGTCTTGATAATATTATTCCTCAAGATCTCTTTTTCACGAAGATTCATTTGTCGCCACTCTCTTTTTCCGGAAGTTGTTTGAGTCCTTTTCGTTGTAAAATAAGATGTAATCAGGAAATAGGATAAGCATAGTAATATTATTGTTTTTATATTTTTTTTTATTATCATAATATTCATAATAATATTTTAAAATTTTTTATAAAAGCAGCCACGGAATTACACGGAAACTCACGGAATTTTAAATATTTTTTCCGTGTTCATCTGTGACATTCCGTGGCTACCCATTGATATTAAAATCCTAAAATAAACTATTTAAAGCCACGGAATTACACGGAAACTCACGGAATTTTAAATATTTTTTCCGTGTTCATCTGTGACATTCCGTGGCTGATAATAATATCATTTGCTTTATTCCAAAATTAATTTTTCGTCTTCTATCTGGTCTATCTGTCGGCAGAAATCAAGGAAATTTTTATACTCTTCTGCATTAATAACCTGAGGTAATATCCTGATACTTCTTGTAATTATCAGGCCATTTTGTTTTTTCTTGATCCCGATCATATATTCACCGAAATCATTTTTAATGGACTCGTCTTTTAAATTTATCCTGTGTTTCCTGTTAATGGTCACATCATTAACAATATTTTTGATGATAGGTGAATAGATCTTTAAAGGTGTTTTTCTTTCTGATCTTACCACGTATTTTTTACTTAGCTCCATCTTGTCAAAAATAACAGAGATCTGGTCAGTAGCCTCCATCTCCCCTCTAAAACTCATTTTAAGGTCCTTATCCGTCCGGTCTAAATTAGTGGCAGTGTGATCCTGAATGGATATCCGTTCGATAAGAGAATTTATCAGTTCTAAAACCTTTGTCTCTTTGGTAAAATCATCCTGATATTTTTCTCTTATTGAATTATAAATTCCCGAATAGGTGATCTCCCCTGAAATAACTGCCAGAGAATTTGTAATGATCGTCGCATAGTTTTCCATGACAAGGTCAGCTTTGGCAAATCCGGGAGTTGAAACGAATGAGTAATGTTCTTCATTCATTGCAATGCCTTTTGATTGAACATACTCTCTGCTGATGCATCCGAATGGCAGGTTCTTGTCGCTGAGATCAATATAATAGTCATGCTTAAGTCCTGACTGCCCGGGTACATACAGCAGGACCGAGTTAAATGCTTCCGGATAAACCAGGGAAAGGTCGACCTGACTGAAATTATTATTCCGGACAAGTATTAAAGAAGAATCAATTTTCAGATTTTTCAGGAAGGAATACATCAGCAGTGTTCGCTCCTCGGTATTTCCCTTTTTTCTTGAAAAAATAAATTCTGTACTTTCAGGATAGTAAAGGTAATCATAGGCTGGTGTGATATTTTTTTGAATATAGTAATAAACTTTTTCCAAAAATTGATCTATCTGAAATATATTCTTTTTTTTCGAATTTTCATAAAACCCTAATATTGTCTGTTCTATTTCGTGATCGGCCATAACCTTGCTTTGTATTTTACCCCAGTACCAGTTATAAAATGTCTGCCAGTCCGGGATGGAAGAGACGTACATATGAGGGACCAGGTCCATGTCAGGTATAGAGAGGTAATCCTTTTTCAGCTTTTCTGCTTTGTCCTTCTTGAATATATGTATAATACTGTCATCATCTGATTCTTTGTTATGGTCGATCTCCTCTTTCCTGGAAATCTGGAATTTCAATTCAGGAAGATCTTTGTCCTGAATTAATACTAATGCGGTATTTTCAAGAGCATATCCTGTCTCCTGGAACACAAACGGTGAGAAATAAAAATAGTCAGTGAAGTCCAGCCAGTTATGAGGATAAAACACCTGGTAGCAGACCTCAATAACGGAACCGGTTTTGATGTCGGGAAGGGAAACATAATAATAATCATTATGCTCCTTATAATCAGTGCCGTCAGTATATTTTACCGGACCAGTATAGTTCCGGACGAAGATAATTTGAGTATCCCGTGAGGGAATTTTTATCTCGCCGTGTTTCTCTTTGCCTTCTTCGTCAAGAATCTTGAAGATCTGATGAACCAGATAAGTATATCCGCCTCTTTTCAGCGGTTTGATTATAAAAAGGTCAAAATACATGTGGATCATGGTCTCATCAATATTTGTATCTTGAAATGCTTTTCTGATCAATTCGGGTGTATCTGCATTATAGTATTTATCTTCAAGAGAGTGGAAGATCTTTTTGTTTTCCAGAAAGGATATTTTTTTATATAGGTTTATATCGTCCTCTT
>JAHITG010000103.1 GCA_018817865.1 Spirochaetota bacterium | reverse complement strand
AGATAAAAGATCAGCCTTAAAACTGGCCGGTATGAATGCTCTGCTTTTTTTTACAGCTCTGATCCGAAAAGCCGGATTTTTATATGTCGGAGCTATCCCTTTTATGCAGCTGCTCAAAAAAAAGTGGAAAGAACTCATTATTTCAATAATAACGCTTGTCCTTATTCTATTCATCTATCTCGGATATCAGAGCCGTTTAAAACAGGCAAATAAAGAATTAATAGCTCAAAATAAAACCGTGGACATCCGGATCGACAGAAGTGTCATTAATGAATTCACATATTTAATTGAACATATAAAGAAAAAAGCACCGACCATACTGAAAAATACCCCGTTGGTCTATGCTCAAAAATTACTCGGCAATCCGTTCGCCGTTTACAATAGAAACACAAACTTACTGCATTATTTAATATTTATTATTCTGATCACCGGTGTTATCATGAGTTTAAAAAAGGAGATAAAAATATTTGATCTCCATTTTGTATTCCTGGCCGGCTCATTCCTTTTCTTTTCTCATTTCGACCCTATTGTGTACGCCAGACATACTGCCATTATATTTCCATTTATCTATTTTTATATCCTGAAAGGAACAGGATTTTACCTTTCAAAGTTAAAAATAAAAGAGCAGAGCATTACTTCTATAAAAGTCCTTCTCTGTACAGTCTTTATCCTTATCAATATGAACTCTGTCAGTTCATTTGTAGTAGCTGCAAAGTCCGGATTTCATCCGCTATTCAAAGACTTCATCAGCGCCTGTAAATGGATCGATACAAACACACCAAAAGATTCCGCAATTGCTTCCAGAAAAAGCACTCTGGCTTATGCATGGGCCGGGAATAAGACCAGTATCCATTATTTTTCCCAGAAAGGAGGTGCAACAAGATACTCAGCCTGGTCAAAAAAGCTGGAATATAACACATTAAAGATGTATTATGATGATAATATTAATTACCTAATCCTGGATTCTTTCAGCCCTGATGCCTATCAGAAAGTTCTCCCTATTATTCAGCACGCACCCAATGCTTTCCAGGTGATCCACAGGCTCGGCAGTAACAACAGATTTACCTATATCCTGCAAATTCGAAAGGACGAACTGCTTAAAGAGATCAAAAAACGGGAATAATTATTAAAATTGAATGTTTATTCAAGAATTACTATAAAAAAATAATATATAATAATAAAATAATAACATTAATGAAAACCTCGATAATTAAATTAATAAATAAATATTACAGAGAGGATTAAAATTGTCTAAAAAGAAAAGTAAAAAACCAATTAATAAGAACAATTATCAGCAAGGTTTTTCAAAACAGTTTCCCAGAATACTACAGCAAAAAAGAAAAATATTTAAAGCAAAAAAAATCTTGGCGATTTTAAAGGATTATTTTAAAAATATGCTATCCAATAAAACATGTTTAGACATAGGGAGTTCCAGTGGAATAATTACCAATTACTTAGGAGCATATTTTAAAAAAACAATAGGAATAGATATAGATGAACATGCTATTAAAAAATCAAAAAAATTACTACCTAATGTTTCTCTAATGGTCGGAGATGCACTAAATTTATCTTTTCAGGATAATTCAATTGATGTTATTATTTGTAATCATATTTATGAACATACTCCTGATGCTAATAAATTAATATCAGAAATATATAGGGTCTTAAAGCCAAAGGGAGTTTGTTTCTTTGGAGCTGGAAATAAATATTGGATAATTGAAGGTCATTATTTTCTTCCTTTTTTATCATGGTTACCAAAAAAATTATCTCATATTTATTTAAAAATCACTAAAAAAGGACAATTTTATTATGAAAATTTATTATCATATTTTAAACTAATAAAATTATGCAAAAACTTTACTATTATTGATTATACTTATAAAGTCATTAAAAATCCAAAAAAATATCATTCTTCTGATATGATTAAACCAGATAGTATTATCACTCATATTCCATATTTTATTTATAAAATATTAAAACCTTTTTTAAAAAGTTATTTATGGATTTTAAAAAAGGAATAATAGCTTTAAATCATATGTGAAGTATATTAAAGTACATTAGTAAATATTTTGTGAACATACAATTTTAGTTTTTTTATTGACTTCGTTTTCTTTAAAAATATTATTTTGATTATGTTTTTTATAATGCATTATTATATTTTATTTAAACACTATTGGAAAAATTAGTAAAAGGATTTTACTCTTGAAAATTTGTATAATGACTACAACTTTTCCCCGTTATAAAGGTGATATGTATCAAAATTTTGTACTGAATCTGGGAATTGGATTAAGAAAAAAGAAAAACAAGATTACAGTGATCTGCTCCGGTGATTCAAATACTCCGTCCAAACATAAAATCAATAATATTGAGATTCATAGATTCTTCTATATGTTCCCTAAAAAATGCCAAAAATTGACCTATAGCGGAGGTATGGGAGAAAAGCTTAGAGAAAACTTCTTTTTAAAGTTTCAACTCATACCATTCTTAATCAGTTACTTTTTAAAAGCATTCCAACACATAAAAAATGCTGACATTATTAGTGCCCAGTTGGTCCCTTCCGCGTTTATAGCCATTATTATTAACAAAGTGTATAGATTACTCGGAATGAAAAAAATCCCAGTGGTAGTCTATATCCGTGGGACCGACATCCGTTATTCCCACAAGAATTTTTTTATAAGGACTCTGACCCGATTCACATTAAAAAATGTGGACCTTATCTTTTCCATGGGGCCCAATCTTACAGAAATGATCAAAAAACACGGAGATTTTAAGGTGATAGACATACACAATCCTTTTGATATAAATATCACGAAAAAAAAATATAAATCTGATTATTTAAAAAAAGAGTTTAAAATAAATCCATTAGATAAAATACTAGTTTCTAACGGAAGGTTAGTCAGTTTCAGGGACCCTTTTATTCTGATCAGGGCAATGAAAATATTAAAGGAAAAGGTTAAAAATATTAAGCTCTTTATTATCGGGGAGGGATATCTGAATGAGAAATGCCATGCCCTGATAAAAAAGCTGGGGCTGCAGGAACATGTGATCATGACCGGTAAAAGGGATGATGTCTTCTCATTCAATTCCCTGGCTGATCTTTATATCTCTATGTGTTGTATAGAAAATATTTGGACCAATTCTCTGATTGAGGCAATGGCTTTCCAATTACCGGTGATAGCATTTAATGTTGGGTATACATCCCGGATCCTTCATCACAAGGAACATCTGTATTTGGTCCCCTATAAAAACAATGATCCAAAACTACTTGCTGATGCTATTATTACCATGTTTAAAAATAAATTTTTACGCAAAAAATTAAGTCAAAACAGCTATAATTATATTAAAAACAACAATT
>JAHITG010000102.1 GCA_018817865.1 Spirochaetota bacterium | reverse complement strand
ATTTATTGAATTACTCATAATACTACTTAAGTATATATCATTTTCTTTTCTTTTCAACTTTTTTTAAACGAAAAAGCCCGTTGTCTTTTCCTCTTCATCATGATCTCACAACGGCGGTTCATGGACCTTCCTTTCTCTGTCCGGTTATCCCCGATGGGATTAATTTCTCCGTATCCGATATAGAGCATCTTCTTCTCATCGATCTCCTGATCAACAAAAAACTCATACACAGAATGAGCCCTTCTTTCAGAAAGCCTCTGGTTGAATTTACTGCTCCCGACATTATCGGTATATCCCCTTATCTCTACTTGATAAATGTTTTCGCTCTTAATGAACTGCGCCAGGTCCTTTAAGACCACCTTCCCCTTTTCATGTAATTCCGACTTATTATAATTGAAAAGGACCAGAGAATCCTCACTGAACCGGAAGAGAAGTTTATTTTTTCCCTGCATCGTTAACAGCTGCTTCAGAGAGCCCACAATAATGATCTTTACATTACTCCCCTTCCTTTTCACCTCTATAGTTTTATTTTCACCCGGTTGGCTCTCCCGGATAACACCATTGTAGAAGACCTTATCAGGATCAACATACTTCTTATTAATAAGGTAAGAGGATACTTTTTCAGCCCTCTTTTCAGCGAGTTTCAGGTCTTTCTTCCCGCTCTTTGTCTCATCCGAATACCCATTTATTGTCAAATTCTGAATATTATAATTCGAAATGATCGAACCGATCTCATCCAGGTTCTCTTTTGCTTTCTCATTCAAAGTCCCCTCTTTTTCATTAAAATTAATCTCATCAAATTTTATAATAACATCGGAGGGGATCTGTTTAACCGGCTCAGTTTCAGAATCCGGTTTTTCTTCCTTTTTTTTTGGTTCCTCTTTTTTAACCATTAATATCTTTCTTTGAGGGACCACCTCCTCTTCTCTCTCTTTGATCGTGACCGGTACTGTCGCTTTGGTCTTGATGTCTTCTTCATCAAGTTTGCCCCGGATCTTCACTTTATAGACAAGTTCATTGGTCGAGGGAACATCTTTATCCCTCTTTTGAGGTATGACCTGCCAGGATATCCGGTTGATCTCCCTGGGTAAAAGAGCCCCTACATTCTTTTCCTCTTCTTCCCCTTCCTGCAGTTTTAATTCATCCGGAAGCACAATGACAGCCGTAATGTCATCCGTCTTGTAGGGGGTCTTATTCTGAACATCCGTATTGACCAGAAAAGGCTCATCCGAGACCCGGGAGGGTCCGCTTACGGAAACATTAAAAAGATTTCCTTCAACTACCGTGGAGTCATATAATCCAAAGTATGTCTCAACTTTATACTCCTCTTCATTCCCCAGCTTCTTCCCCTTCCAGTATATGGCTATGGCGCTGTCACTGCTGTCTGAAGGGGTCCGGCGGAAGGTCCTTTTTTCATCCACATCAAAGTCCCACAAACGGCGCATGAACCGTATACAGCTTGCCAGGATCACTTTATCCGGGGATTGCCAGCCTTCGTTCAGAAGAAGCCCCTGGGCTTGTATCCTGGGTCTGATGAGATCATCATACACATACCAGTATTGAGGGATATTCGGATCCTTGTACTCTGATTCATTGATAACAGGCCCGACATCCGGTATCCTGAAAGGGGCACCGTCCTGTTCCCCTAAAAAAGTATCCAGCATGATCCTGATCCCCACGGTATGCGGTTTTAAATCTTTATTCTTAATAAGGTACGATATCTCTACGGTGTTCTCTTTCCCTGTTGCCGGACCCTTAACGAACCTGATGGTCTGCGTAATAAGAATATTCTTTATCTGCCATACACAGTTCATGTCCCCGGCCGTAATGTTCAGCCTTTTAACGCATTTACCCGGTTCATCGCCAAATACAAAATCTTCATTATCGATCCTGATCGTAGTAAAAGAGTTAGGAGGATCACTTTCATATAAAAGAAGGACATTCTTTGAAGAAGGAAGGTTCGGGTCACCTCCCGTGGTTTTTATAATAAAACGGCCGGTCCCGGTATCGGTCATCACTTTTAAAAATTCATTTTCAAGGGTTTTTGTTTCAGGTAAAAGGAGAGAAGGCAAAAAAAACAATAGAATGATACTATAAAATATTTTTTGCATTTGAACCTTTTCATTATAAATACATTTATAATATTTTACAACTTCAACCGGGTTTAGTAAAAGTTTTCTCACTCTCCCACATCAGGAGGCGCTGTCTGAAACTCCTCATCAACACCGATCTCTGTCTCGATCTTCATATTGATCCTCAAATAAAAGGAATGCTCAAAATAAGGATACTGTGTGATACGTCCGTAATTAAAATATCTTTGTGAAAGGTTATACCCGAACGCCATCTCCCAGCAGTGAAGGTCATGGATCACACTGATATCAGCACTCTGCAGTTTGAAATAGGAATCCTGCATTTTAGAGGGCTGAAAAATGTTTACTGAGTTTATAAGATCAGTAAAAAAATTCCTGTATTCATATTCTCCGCTGTTCTTCTCTGTCTCCTCTATCTCATACTTTTTAGCCAGAGACCTCGAATAGAGATAAAGTTTTTCATTAACCGACCGGGTAGAAAGATTGAACCTCCAGTCTTTAGAGAGGATCACGGAAAACCGGCTGTTCAAAGACAGGTTGCTGTTCCTCGGATTCTGGATATTATGGTTCCAGACTGAATTAAAGCTGAATGTATCGATCTTGTCAATGAGAAAAAAGGGGATATCGCTTTTTGTATATGTAAAATTCAGGTTACTGGTCAATGGTTTATCATACCGGATGCTGTAAATGTACCGCTCTGAAAGTGAGACATTATTGATAGCAGAAAAATTTAACTGTGTATTCAGGTCACTGAACCTGTCCCTTTCTATGCCGACCAGTTTCTCGCCGCGCTTTGTGCGCAGGTCATATGAGGTATTTGCCTGAAAGGCCAGACCGCTGAAAAGAGCTGTTCTCTGTCCCATCCCCAGGGAATGAGATACGACCTTTCCGTATTCATTCAATTCATCCGGCTCCTTGAACCTGTACCTCAAAGCATGATTGAAATTCAGATAAACGCTGGAAGGGCCAAAGCGCAGTCCCTGCCCCAGGCTCCCGAATGTATACGAATTCCTTTCATAATTCTCTTTTTCACTCTCCTGCACATCATAAGCCCAGTATGCCTGATCACCGAGGCCCATGGACGGTGTATAACTGATAAAACTGTACAGGCCGAATGTCCTGGAGAGGATCAGGTCAAAATTCCTGCTGTCAAGTCCTTTTAAATAACTGCCGTTCTCATCAAAATAGTCCTGATGAGCCAGTTTTACGGAAGTATTATATCTGATCTTAGGATAAAATCCGGATCCGGTGTCTGAATTCGTATTGGTACTTGATGTCCCGGAAAGAAGGGAAGGAGATTCCCCCAGAACTCCATTCAGAGAATAACGCAGTTCGGGAAGGTTGGCATAGTTGATCCGGTAATCCTCCAGTATGGGATTCCAGACGTAGTTCCAGTCTGCTTTTATAGAAAAAGAAGAATTCTGCCGAATATCCGACAGGTCTATGTACCACCTGTTCACATCCTGATTGTACAGATCATTACGGTAAATGGGGCTGTCCTGAAAATGAAATCCGGGTTTTACGGAACGGTATGTCTCAAAATCCTTGATATAGGCATAATCAGACTGCCTGAAGATACTGGCCCTGATAGTGGTATTGTAAGCATTGTTTTCGGCATCCTTATTGAATGTCAGCCGGTTCTTGAAAGAAGCCTTACCTCTGTACGCTCTATCCACTTCTCCCGTATCAGGATTGACATTCGAATCCCCGTAAAGCGTCTTGTCATACGCTCCGGATGCGCTGAAGAGGATCTCTGAATCTTCTGAATTCTGATGGATATCCACTCCGCCATACTCCCCTCTCCTCTCATAATGGTCAAATTTAATATTTCCCCTGGCATCCTGTGAAAGACTGAACCGCAGGGTGTTCTGCATGTACCACCCTTCTACATCACGCCGTCCCCAGGCCGTAATAATACCGGTCCCTTTTTCAAACCGCAGAAAAAGGGGGATCCAGAAGACCTTAACACCGGATATAACATAATAGGCATCCAGCATTACTATCTTGTTGTTCGGATAGACCCACAGTTTCTTGGCTTCAATATAATAATGAGGGGGGTCATCATCACAGCTTGTAAAGATGCCTTTTGAGATGATATACGCATCATCCTGTACCTTCTTTATCTTTTCACCCTTGTATATAAGCTCTCCCATCCTGGATTTTCCGAAATAAATGATCCCCATCCCGGTATCAAGATTATAAAATATCTTCTCCCCTGTCAGCTCCTTGGCCCCGTCATATAGAATAACATTTCCCTCGCAAAGCATCTCTTTGGTCTGATTGTTCACCCGGACTTTATCCGCTTTCAATCGTAACTTATTGTACTTCAGATGTACATTTCCTTCTGCTGAAAGGATCTCCTGATCAGAACCATCGATCTTGAGATACTGCCCCTCATCAGCATTTTCAATAACGATCACATCTTTTGTATCCTGTGAACCTTTATTGCCGGCTCCCCGGGAATCCTTTCCTTCTTTCTCTTTATCCAGCGCGAGAAAAGAACGGATACGGATGAGAAGCTCCTTCTTCGATCCCCTGGAGCTGATATTGAGTTTATTGCAGATGCTTTCAAGGTCAGCTTTAGAGGAATTGCTCATGGAAGTATTAATAAAGATCATCCTTTTCTGATCGAGTGACAGGAGTTCATTGGTGGAGGAGGTCTGTCCTGTTAAATGATCAGAGAACAAGAATAAATTAATGAGTCCATTAATAATTAAAATGATTATAACCTTCATATTAAAAAAAAGTGAGCACCTGCTTAAAACAGGTTCTTTTTAAGATCATTTGGCAATGGATATGATCAGGGCAATAACGGATACAACAGCCGCTCCGATACTGATATAAAAAGGGGTTTTAGGCTGAGAAAGTTCCATGTTTCTCTGTTTTGTCTCGACCTCAGATACCCTTAAATTCATATCAGCGAGCTCCTTCTGGAATTCCAGTATCAGCTTTTTTAACAGCTCCACGTCTGTCTTGCTCAACCCGCTCTTCGTTAAGACTTCATTCACATTAACTTCATCGATGATCCCCGTAGCCCGGGTTATCCCGATCTCGGCTTCCAGCTTATGGATGGCTTTCACCAGCGCCTGAGCAAATTCATATCTTGTCAGCGTCTTATATCCTTTAAACTGACTTGATACTTTCCCTTCATATCCTTCAATGATCCCGCGTTCCGCCAGTTCCTTGATAGCATCATAGGCCCAATGATTACGGGGCACATCTTTGAAGATCATGGCAGAGTAAAGATAAACCGGGATCAATAAAACAGCAATAAAACTAAAAAAAAATTGTTTTTTAAACTTCATATTTTTTATACTCTTCCTTAATATATTTATTTAGCTCGGGAACGATCTGTTCCTTTGGAACAAGAATACTCTCTCCTGTCCTGCGCCATTTCAGCTCCACCTTTCCTGCGGCAAGGTTCTTTTCACTCAATATCAATTTCAACGGAATACCCAGCAGGTCCGCATCCTTGAATTTATATCCCGGCGAATATTCCCTGTCATCCATAAGGACACTGTGCTCTTTACTTAACTCTTCGTAAACAGACAGCGCCTCTTTCCTGTATTTTTCATTATCCCTGACGATCGGAATAATGATCAGCTCGAACGGGGATGTGGTAATCGGCCATATGATACCATCTTTATCATGAGACTGTTCGATAATGGCTGCAATAGTCCTGTCCACGCCGATACCATAACAGCCCATGATCGGATGTTTCTCCTTATGGTCCTTATCAAGAAATTTAACATCCATGCTTTTGGTATATTTATATCCCAGCTTAAAAATATGTCCGACCTCAATGCCTCTTTTAAAGATAAGTTTTGAAGGACATTTTTCACATGTATCCCCCTCTTTTACCGTCCGTATATCAAAAAAGGCATCAACCTTAAAATCACGGTCCGGGTTCACATTT
>JAHITG010000101.1 GCA_018817865.1 Spirochaetota bacterium | reverse complement strand
TACCAGTTTTACTTCAAATCGGATCTGATCACCGGGCATGACAGGATTTCTGAATTTGATCTTATCAAGGCTCATAAAATATATCAGTTTATCAGAAGTATCCTTTCCGGAAGTATGCAGGACGAGCAGTCCTCCAACCTGCGCCATAGCTTCAATGATCAGCACACCGGGCATGATCGGATCACCCGGAAAATGGCCCTGAAAGAAAGGTTCGTTTATCGTGACATTTTTGATGGCAATTATCTTCGTGTTGTCCTCTTCGATCCCGATGACCCTGTCTACAAGCAGAAAAGGATACCGGTGCGGTAAATACTGCATTATTTTTTTAATATCGATCATATTACTCATCCTCTCTTAATGTATAATTATTTCAATTTATCTTTTACGAGCTTTTTTAATTCATTAAATTCCTGATAGAACTCGGGAAGCTTGCCTGCGATCGCTTCGATCCTTTTTGCTTTTAAGATCGTCCTTCCGGGAGTTCCAAATATCATCTTTTCTTCCGATCTCACTACACGGGAGGGAACACCTGTTTTTGCTCCTACAATGACATTATCTTCGATATGAGCATGGTCAGCAACACCTACCTGCCCGGCCAGAATACAGTTCTTGCCCACGGTTGAGCTGCCTGAGACACCGGTTTGAGAAGCAATAATGGAATTCTCGCCAATGGTGACATTGTGAGCGATCTGAACCAGATTATCGATCTTAACGCCTTTTCTGATCACGGTCGAACCGATCGTTGCGCGGTCGATGGAGGTGTTTGATCCGATCTCAACATTATCCTCAATAACGACATTCCCGATCTGAGGGACCTTGATATTCCTGCCTTCCTTCTGTAAATATCCGAATCCGTCGCTTCCAATTACCGTGTTGCAGTGAATGATCACATTATTACCTATCACGGTACCGTCATATATTGAAACATTCGAATGGATCGTGCAATTCTTTCCGATCTTCACATTCTTTCCGATATATACAAATGAATGAATGATCGTATTTTTTTCAATGGATGTCCCATCCTTGATCGCAACAAAATCTTCCACCCGGCAGTCTTTGGAAACAGCCGTACCGGATGCGATCGAGGTTTTATCGGAAATACAGGGGGAGAATTTTTCCTTGTATTCAAAAAATTCAAGTAATTTATTGAACGAATCTTCCAGATCTTTCGAAACAAGGAGGATCTTATCTGTTAATGATCCGGAAGCGATCTTATCTGAAGTCAGTACAGCCTTTGCTTTTGAATTGTTTACTTTCTCAATAAACTTTTTATTGGACAGATAAACGACAGATCGTTCATCCGCGCTTTCAGGTTCTGAAATATCATTTACAATATGATCCGGTTCATCTGAAATATCCGCATTAATGAACCCGGCAAGTTCCTTTAAAGTGACTTCCTTTTTCAAATGCATATAATATACTCCGAACTTACTATTTCTTGTATTTTATTTTCAGTTCATCAATTACTTCATTTGAAATATCAAATTCTTTATCAATAAAGAGAATATAGGTGGATTTATCAAGAATGATATCATATCCGTATTTTATGCTGACTGCGCGTATAACATCTTTAATATCATCTATGAGGGGCGTAAGCAGTTTATCTTCTTCTTCTTCCAGTTTTTTATTGGACGAAAGAATAAATTCCTTTAATTCAACGGTCTTTTTCTGGATCTCAAGCTGGGCTTTTTCCTTTTCACTGTCACTGAGTGTAAATTTTTTATTATCATACTTCTCAGTCAGATCTTTTATCTCTTCCTCTTTCTTTTTTTTCTGATCATCATACTTTTCTCTCGTCTTTTCGAGCTGTTCTTCCGCAATGATCTTTCCGGGAGATTTTTCAAATACTTTCTGCAGATCAACAGCACCGATCTTTACCAGCTTTTCCGCTTTTTTCGCGATAAGATCATTTAAAGAGAATAAACTCAATATTATCATAATTAGTACTAAATATTTAAAATTTTTCATATGCAATACCTCCTCTTACTCTTCAAAATTAAAATAGTCCGCCTACACTGAAATCAAACTGCCAGGAACTGATCGTCTTATCCAGCAGGATCCATTCTTCGCGGAATTCATCATAGAAGAACCTTTTAGAGAAATAGAGCCTGATCGGGATCATCGGTATCTGGATCCGGAACCCCCATCCCGCGGAAAAATAATACTCTTTTATATTAAAATTGATTAAATGAGTCTTTTCCCACAGATGGCCTCCGTCCATAAAAAAGACCCCCCAGATGATCTGTTCTGCAATAGGATATCGATATTCAACATTACCGTACACCCTGGAGAATCCGCCGTATTTCCATTGTGCATCCCAATAATCATAACCTCTGATCGATTCTACTCCTCCGACATACAGCAGATCGTCGGAATTAATTGTATTATCTATGGGCTTCCCGTCAAAAGACCTGTCTATCAAACCTAAATTTAAATGCAATACAAGTACAAAACGCCAGAATAACGGATAATACTTGCTGACATCCGTTATATACTTCATATATTTATCATTTCCTCCCAGAAATCCGCCGACCATGGACCAGGATTGATTAAAATGGAGTCCGCTTGTAGGATTAAAGACATTATCCCTGGAATCATAATCAAATTTCAAAGTCAGACTGCTCTTGACCCTGTCCTGGCCGTGCATTTTTTCCTGAAGGGATAAATTACTCGGTATCTTTGTAGTACCAAATTCAGATACTGGTCTAAACCTGTAATACTTATACAGCTCGATCCCGTAAAAAGAAGACAATGTAATAGTATCACTCATTCGTCTTGCCAGTCCGACCGTGGAACCCCACTCCTGCTTATTATAATAGATATCTTCATTAGATTTAATGGAGGTAGTCCGGATCCTCGCATTGTTCCTGTAAAATACAGAAAGCGAAAATGTATTGGGAGAACCAAAGATCCATGGATAAGACATTCCCACTTCATAATTCTGCTTGTATTGCTGATACTCTATCCTTTCATGTATCCTGATACCCCTTCCAAACAGGTTGTTTTCGGAAACTTCTTCATACCCGCCCCATCCGTCAACTGTCCCGTATACTATACCCAGTGTAATGAGCCCGGTGAGCTGTTCTTCAACTTCTATGATCAAATTCATCAACCCTTCAGCCGAACCCGGTTTGATATCCAGATTGACCGTCTTAAAGAACCCGAGATTATATATCTTCTCCTGGCTTCTTCTGATCTTTCTGGCATTAAAGATCTCACCCTCTTTTACCAGGAGCTCTCTTGTTATAACATAATCCTTTGTCTTTGTATTACCTCTTACGATTATATCTTCAAT
>JAHITG010000100.1 GCA_018817865.1 Spirochaetota bacterium | reverse complement strand
CGATCTAGTAATTGTGAATGTAAATCAGGATGTCCATCCTGCATAGGCCCGGCGGAAGAATTTGCCAGGGAGACGAAATGGAATATCGTTAAACTGTTGAACAGCCTGGTAAATGATAAGGGAAAATGATCGAATTATGGTTTCATGGCCGGTCGTTTATTTAAGGAGAATTTAAATGTTCAGATGGAGAAATAAAAGAGCACTTGCCCTGGGAGGAGGTTCAGCCCGCGGTATAGCTCATCTTGGTTTTTTAAAAGTACTGGAGGATCATAACCTGATGCCGGATATGATCATAGGGACAAGTTTTGGTGCAATGATAGGCGGGGCATACGCCTCCGGGCATTACACGGTATCTGAATTGATCGAAAAACTAAAGGATCTGATCTTTTCTGATGAGTTTAAAGAGATGGGAATAGGGCTGATCACGAATGCTGATCAGGAGAGTAACATTAAATTTATAAATCAGTTGAGGGAATCCATTAAGAAGATCAAGTTCTATCATGCTCTTTTAAATCGTAAATTCATAGTCTCTAATGATAAGCTGGAGAAAGTCCTGCGGATCATCATACCGGATATCAATATTGAGGATATGCCTGTTAAATTTGCAGCAGTAGCCCTGGACCTGAAGACGAAAAAAGAGTTCCTGATGGATAAGGGTTCGCTGGTGAGATCGATCCTGGCCAGCTCCTGTATCCCGGGTGTCTTTGAGCCTGTTAATATGAAAAACATGCTTCTGGTTGACGGGGGTTGGATAAATAAAGTACCTGTTCCTTTTGCCAGGTCCCTTGGTGCGGATAAAATTATTGCTATTGATGTCAGCAATCCGTTTCATCAGAAAGTCGAGTATAAAAGCGGATTGGCCCTGCTTCGGTTTGCTGACAGCATTACGGCTAATATTCTGAAGAGTTATCAGATCATGACCGCGGATCTGGTGATATGTCCGATCAGAAGCCGTGTGGAATGGTTTGAATTCGGTAAGTATAAAAAAATAATTCAGTATGGTGAAAAAGCAGCCTTGCTGTATCTACCGCAGATCAAAAAGATATTCAGGAAACATTTTTTTAGCTGATGAAGAGTTTTTTCAGCTTCTTTAAAGCATAATGATGTCTTATCTTGGCAGCATTTTCTGAGATCTTCAATTTTTTTCCTATCTCTTTATAGGGCATACTACTGAAGTCCTTCAGGTTAATGATGGTTTTATGCTTGTCGGAGAGTTTTGTTATAGCTCTTTGAAGGTCATCAATGATCTCTTCTTCAATAAGCTTTTCATCTATATTGATCATCTTGTTGATCATACTGGCTTCTTCGGATAAACCATCGGCCTTGATCTTGCGTCTCTTCTCTTTTTTACAGTAATTATAAGCAGTATTAACGGTGATCCTGTACAGATAAGTCTTCAGGTCTGATTTGAATTTGAAATTTTGAAGATTGTTGTATAATTTTATAAAGACTTCCTGTGTCAGATCTTCCGCATCTTCTTTGGAACGGAGTATCTTCAGGGCAACTTTGCAGACATAATTCTGGTAGAAGAGGATGATCTTATTAAATGGCTCTTTGTTCCCGTTCTGGAATTTTTTTATAAGATCTATGGTTATCTCTTTGTTCTCTTTTGTCATAATTAAATCTTTATTTTATTATCGGATCAGTATTCTGCTATCTTAATTTTTTCCCGATGTCTTTTCTATAGGCCATGTCTTTGAAATGTATCTTTTGAATGATCGAATAAGCTTTTTCCCTGGCTTTTTTAAAATTATCGGCAATGGCGGTTATATTCAGCACTCTTCCCCCGCTGCTTAGAAGCATATTGTTATGGATCTTTGTACCCGCATGGAATACTACAGAGTCCGGGTCCGTGATCGCCCGTATTCCCTGGATCTGGTAACCTTTAGCGTATTTATCAGGATACCCTTTGGAAACAGCCACCACGGTCATGACCTTCTTGTCAGACCATTTGATCTTCAGCTTATTCAAGGTTCCTTTAATAACTGCTTTCATGATATCAATAAGATCGGTCTT
>JAHITG010000011.1 GCA_018817865.1 Spirochaetota bacterium | reverse complement strand
ACCGGCAAAGATCTTCATGGGTGCCAAAGACGTTCAGAGGCAGGCGCTTAATGTATATAAAATGAAACTCTTAGGAGCTGAAGTTGTACCGGTGAATAAAGGCCAGGGAACTTTAAAAGATGCGATCAATGAAGCATTCCGGTACTGGATATCCAATGTTAAATCATCCTACTACCTTCTGGGGTCGGTTGTCGGGCCGTATCCTTATCCTGAAATAGTCAAGTACTTTCAATCCATTATTGGGAAAGAGGTAAAGGCCCAGATACTTAAAGCTGAAAAACGGCTTCCGGATTATATTACCGCCTGCGTGGGTGGCGGTTCCAATGCCATGGGGATCTTCAACGCTTTTATAAAATTCAAAAAGACCAGGCTTGTGGGAGTAGAAGCAGGAGGAAGAAATTTAAAGCATTTTGAACATTCCGCTACTTTAAATAAAGGCCGAATGGGTATATTGCACGGCATGAGGAGCATGCTCTTGACGGATAAATTCGGGCAGATCGATAATGTTCATTCCATCGCCCCTGGTCTGGATTATCCCGGAGTAGGCCCTGAAGTAGCTTATCTGGCCCGTATTGGACGCATTACCCCTGCTTCTGTTACCGATAACGAAGCCATTCATGCTTTTAAAACCCTGTCAAAGATGGAAGGTATCATCCCGGCCCTTGAATCATCCCATGCCGTGGCCTGGGTCATTAAGAATAAAAAGAAGTTCAAAAAAAATGATATCATTGTAATTAATATCTCAGGAAGAGGGGACAAGGACCTCGGCATAATGCAGGGTCAATAACCACAGAGAAAGACAACAAAGACATAGAGGTATGAAGAAAAAAATTAAGGAATACTAATTATAACATTAACTCTTACTTTAAGGATTCACTTATAAATAGTATAAATAACTAATATGTTATTACTCCCTGTTTCAGGATAGTTATAATCTTCAACCAATTGTTTAGAAAAAACCTATACCGCTTTAATTTCTTCAGAGATATCTTTTACCTTGAAATAAAATCTAGTATGTACCCTATCTTAACATCTGCCATTCTTATACTTCTTTATCAACAATACTATTAATAATATTCTTTTATTTCCTCTCTTGCGACTACTACAGATAGTGGGTACTATAGAAGGCGATGATAAAAAATTGTTCTTGTTCCATATGTTTTCTTTTTCAAATAATCTTGATGCTCTGCTTTTCACACAATGCTTAAGCATGTATGGCATTTTTTCAGCATCGAATAAATAACCAAAGAAAGCGAAGTGAAATAGGCAAAGTCCAATTGTGCTAAAGGCTGAAGGCGACCTTCTGTACGATGCATATATAATGTTGTACATTGCAGAACAATTCATTATTTTAATTTCTCTATTATCAATTGCCAGTTATTTTCAAATTTATTAATATCCCATTGCAAGTTATTTTTTCGTGGTGGCAATTCTATAGTACGGATTGTATTTTCAGGATTATGTTTCTCAACACGTTTTCCAGGCATTTTAACCCATTCTTGAAATGATTTTTGAATATTTTTAGACATTATTGGCGATGGGATTATATAATAAACAAATTGTTTGTCGCTGTTTTCAGTTGGAATACCGCCTAAAACCCAAAAAAAATTGTTACCGTAATTAATTTCGGATTTAAGTCCAATTGAGCATGTTCTATCACCAGGTCTAAATGTTTTAACTTGAATGTGAACAAATTTTGTGCCATTTTCATTACTCGCTAGTATATCTGTATTAGGACAATTTCCCAAAGTAACAACAGCATTAATACCACGCCGGCATAACTCTCCAGCTACGAAAAATTGACTTGCATTTCCACGAAATATTTTATTTACTGATTTCATTTTTCCTCTTATTGTTTCAATGGCGCACAATACCTGCGTACATTCGATGCTGCGTGAGTAATATGGATGAAGGATCACCTTTAGGGGATCATACATGCATACATGCTATTATATGATGTACAGTTTCTTTTTTCTTGCCTTAGTTGAACAATTTTCCGTACTGAAAAGAAATTTTATTTTTGTCATATTGAAGGCAGAGGAGAGTTAAGGTTGTAAATGATTGAGCTGGTAAATCCTTATTGTATTTTACTATAAATTGCTCCAATAAAATTCTTAATTTCTCCTAAAGCATCCATTTCCTCCCATTCAATTTTTGTCATTTCATTAAAAACTTCAATGTTCAAATCATTTTTAAAATCTTTATTCAACCCCAATTCTTTTAGATGTTTTGGAACATCAGTATGGTCGTTGATTGAAATACTATCAGCATTTAATTTTGAACATATTCTGCAAATGGCATGAGGATGACAAAAGTTTTCTATTTCTCGTTTTGATAATTTTTTAAAATCGGCCCCATCACAATTACATTTTTCCTGTATTCGTACACACCATTTTTCTT
>JAHITG010000099.1 GCA_018817865.1 Spirochaetota bacterium | reverse complement strand
TAGGGCAGTTCAAGATCAACATGAAACAGGCCTTGAACCTTTTATTCATCGCAGACAAACGAGTCTTAAGCCTCGCCTATGATCAGGAAGAGATCATAAGAAAATATGAGCTTCAGGATATGCTCACCCGTTATGACCTGAATGACCTTATGGTCGTTGAAAAAGACCGGATCAGCCTCTGGTTTGATGTATCCGATGTCAACAAACAGATCGCCAAGAACAATATCGAAATATTCATACTCGTCCTCTTTATTCTTGCCGGTATCATGATCTTCTATTCCAGGCATTTTATTAAATATCTGGCTTTACCGCTGGATGCTATAGGACAGAAGATCACAGACCCTTCTTATTCTCCTCAGCTTGAGATAAAAAAAGCGTATAAAGAAGATGAAGTATATGAGATCCTGAATAACCTGCAGAAGAAGAGTACTTCTACCGGGGTATACTAAAAAACTATCCCCATGGTTTAATAATATCCTTCAATGTACGCGGTTCAGAGCTTAACTCCAGTGTTTCATCATATTTCTGATAGATCACAATAAAACCGAACAGCTGTAAAAGGATCGCTGCACCGTAAAAGATCAGAAATATTCCGGCAACTGTAAAAGCCATGATAACGAACAAAGAAGTTAAAAGCATTCCGACAGACAGGGTGTAAAGGATATTATCAGCCACAAGCAGGAATGCCTGATACAGAGCTTTGAACGGTGAGATATTCTTTGTTATTAAAAGCGGGATCAGATAGAAATGCATCAGGTAGAGGACCGCTGTCAGCCACAGCATGAATCCGGTCAGTACCAGGCCCAGCAAAGGTATCTTTGGTGTCAATACCCGCCAGTAAAAATAGATGTTAGCATAAAAGAAGAGCCATGTTACGATCAATATCAAAGTAAGCCCCAGGCTTTTAAAAAAATATTTGAATATTCCCTTAAAGAAAAAATTGATCTTGATCATTTTCGTGCTTTCAAATCTCTGAAAAAGTTCAAGTTTTTTTGAGGAAGACGACTGACTGACGATCGCAAGTGCATAGGCTGCAGCGCCAAAAGAGATCGGGGAAAAATTAATAACAATGAACAGGATAATAAAATAGGATGCAATAAATATCTTTGAATAGACCAATACAAACACTGTATACAGAAGAGGAAGGTTGAAGGCAAACCAGAGAACAGAGATCAACATGAACTTCAGTATGTAATCAAGGAAAGTCCAGATAAAGTATTTCATCAGATCTTTAAAATAGAGCTGTTTTTTCATTTATACCCCATAGGTTCTATATTCCGTATTCCGGATCATTCAAAAATAAATATTAAACAAAACTCCTGATCTTTTTTAAAAAATCATGTCCGTTCCTGAATCTCAAAGGAGGCCTTTTCAGTATCTGCTCGGAATAATGGGTAAAGAGATGATTAGGTATCATTTCCCTGCTTTTTGAGTAAAAAACAAAAGGAACTTCTTCATTTATATGGGTCTTGATCCTGATAGGCGTGGGATGATCGGGTACAATGATGATATTGAATTTCTTTTTACTTTTCAGGAGGGGTCCTATGATCTGTTCATCGATCTTCTCAATGGCACGCTTCTTCTCATTAAAATCACCCTTATGGCCTGCTTCATCCGTTGCTTCCACATGCACATAGATAAAATCATATTTATCAATATATTTCAAAGCATACTTTGCTTTATTCCTGTAATTAGTATGGAAATCACCTGTTATGCCCGGTACCGGAATAACATCCATCTTTAGGAAACAGGCTATCCCCCGAACAATATCTACGGCTGAAATAACAGCTCCTTTCAGTTTATGCCGTTCATAAAAAGAAGTTCCTTTTTTAAGATGACCCTCACCCCACATCCATATATGATCAGCCTTTAACTTATTCTTCTTTCTATATGCATCTGTATTATTATTCAGGATACGGTCCGCTTTTTCCATAATACCCCTGATATAGGACCCGTCTTTTCCTTTCGGGAGAAAAGGCCTGATATTTTTATCAAGAATATTATGAGCAGGTTCGGTCTTCACCTTAAAGTGTGACCTGTTTATAACAGCCAGATTACGGTAACTTACACCCGGATAAAATCTGATCGAATCATCATTAAAATTTTTATTAAGAAGATCTATTAAATATGCAGCATTCTTTGTCTTGATCTCACCGCCGGTATAATCCGTCAGGATGTCTTTTTTGATCGTTACAAAATTAACCCTGAATGCAGTCTGATCTTTATTCAGTTTAATACTCTGAGCAAGGGCTTCCAATGCAGCTCGCCCAAGTTTTGCTTTACGGGGATCCATTCCCAGAAGGCTTAAATTTGCTACATCAGAACCGGGAGGCATGCTTGATGGGATCGTATGAATGACGCCTGTCATTCCGTTTTTAAGAAGATGATCAATATAAGGGATCCTGGCTGATTCAAGTGGTGTTTTTTTTGAATTTTTATGAGGACGGAAATCCGTCAGTCCGTCCGGTATGACCATTATATACTTCATAACCTTCCTAAAGCCTAAATTTTATCATTCAAAAAAAGTATTTTATTGATCCAGTTATCTATTAATTGAAAAACAAGTTCATGGTCTTTATCAATGGAAAGGGAGTGATAAAAATTCTTAAGAACACAGAGCTCTTTAGAGCCGGAATTCAGATTATTAAAAAGGTCCTTAACGCTGTTCACATCGATCAAAAGATCATTCTCAGCCTGCAGGAGGAAAACCGGAAGGGTAACATTTAACGCGGCCCGGTTCAGTTTTTTCATTGCCTCAAGCATGGCAAAATAAAATTTCGCAGTGACGGTTTTTACATCCAGCTCATCATGCTGAAGTTCTTTCTGCATTTTAAAATCACGGGTCAGCATCTCCTTGGTAAAGGGAAGATCGTATTGATAGAATTTATTAAAAAAAGTATTGATCAGGGCATTGATCATTTTCTGGAATTGAATATTATGTCTTATTCTGGCCGCAGGTGAAAGCAGGATCAATCCGGTTATCAGTTCCTGATAGTGACTGGCAAAATGCAGTCCCACAACGCCCCCAATATCTTCGCCTACAATAAACCTGCTGTTTTTAGGAAACTCGATCTTACTGAGCTTCACCATGGCCAGCGTTTCATTTACATAGGTATTGAAACTTTCTATGTGGCCTTTGAACTTGTGGCTCTTCCCGAATCCGGTAAAATCAAAGGCATAAATATTATACTTCTTTTTATTATAATAATTGGCTATTTTCTCAAAGCGAAGGCTGTGTGCACCCAGGCCATGCAGCAGGATCATAACAGGCATATCACTTTTACCCTGCCAGAACCGGAAAAAGATCTGGGTACCGTCTTTTTTTCTTAAAAATTTCGTTGTGAATTTTACTGACATATGATACTTCCTTAATATTTAAAATAAAATTTAAATTAACCCTGTTGCATCATCAAATCCCAGCATAAGGTTCATGTTCTGGATGGCCTGCCCTGCTCCGCCTTTGATGGTGTTATCAATAACACTGATCAATATCAGAGAGCCGGTCCGTTCATTTACTTCCGGGTAGATCAGACAGCTATTCGTATGGGTCACATCCTTTATCTGCGGTATTGTTTCGGTTAATGTAATAAAAGGAGATGCCTTATAAAAATCCTGCAATGCCGAACAGATATCTTTACTCTTAAAACCGGCTTGCAGTTTCATGTACATGGTACTGTAGATCCCATCTTCAATGGATACCAGATGGGGAACAAAGTTGATCTTGGTCTTATCTCCGCTGAACAGGGAGAGCTGTTCCTCGATCTCCGGAGTATGCTGATGATCCGTTATTCGATAGGCCATAATATTATTAAAAATATCTAAAAAGAGGTTTTTCCCCGGAATAGGATTCTTTCCCGCACCGGAGACACCGGTATAGGCTGTGATCGAAATGGAATCCAAAAGGATCATCTTCTTCTTTATCAAAGGATACAGCGGGAGGAGGACCCCAGTCGGAAAACAGCCCGGGTTAGCAACCAGTAATGCCTTCTTAAGATCATCCTTATATATTTCCGAAAGTCCGTATACAGCCCCTTCAATAAGGTCCTTTGCCGTATGTTTGGTTTTATACCATTTTTCATATGCAGAAACATCCTGTATCCGAAAATCACCGCTTAGATCTATTATCTTTAATTTACCGTTATAGAGCTCTTTCACATATTTCATGGATTGAGTATGGGGTTTAGCCACAAACACCAGGTCCAGTTCCTTTTTAATGCGATCCGGCGAATAGGAGTCCAGCTTTTGCTTCTTTAATTCATTATTCCGGATATTATGGAATTTATGGAGTGGTTCACCCGGATTATGCTCTGAAACAATAACTTTTAGATCAATGAACGGATGTTCCCCCAGGATCTTAATAATATTACCTGCAAGTAAACTGGTCGCGCCCACAATTCCGATATTAAATTTCTTATTCATTTTCGTCCCTATACTATAATACTACGAATTATAAAATCAATAAAAAAATC
>JAHITG010000098.1 GCA_018817865.1 Spirochaetota bacterium | reverse complement strand
TCAGGTCAACAGCATGGCCCAGGAGATGCTTGTTGTTCGCGGTATTGGATATTATATATACTCCCCCGGAGACTTTTCTCTGTTTATATTCATTGATCAGTTTTTTCTTTTTATCAGTCATAGGACCGGATCTCCTGAAAAATAGTATTTTATAATTTATAAATTTATTTTTATATGTCAATATGGATTTCCTACAGATATATCGTCATTACTTCTTATTCTAATGCATAAATAAAAACTTTCAAAAATCTTCCTAATAGTTTTGTATATAATATACAGGAGGAATAAATTATGGATAAGGATATAATTGAACAATCAGATATAGCTTCTAAAATTTATATTATCCGTTGTAAGAAAATAATGTTAGATTTGGATCTGGCATTATTGTATGGCGTGCAGACAAAAAGATTGAAGGAACAGGTAAGACGTAATTTAAAACGGTTTCCAATTGATTTTATGTTTGAAATAACTAAAGATGAGTACTCATCTTTAAGGTCGCAAATTGCGACCTTAAAGGACGGTCGTGGCAGGCACTCTAAATATCTTCCCATGGCTTTTACAGAACAGGGAATTGCTATGCTTTCATCGGTTTTAAATAGTGATAAGGCTATTCAGGTGAACATTCAAATTATGCGTACTTTTACAAAACTTAGAGAATTGATCCTTTCAAATAAAGGTCTTAAGAAGAAAATTGACGAATTAGAGAAGAAATATGACAAGCAATTTCAGATAGTTTTTGAGGCGATCAGGCAGCTCCTTGAGCCGCCCAAACCCGGGAAAAAATATAAGATCGGATTTTGACCTAAAGATCAAAACGTATTGATGACTCCTGATGCATTGTTAAAGTAAAGTGGTGTTAAGATAAACCTCGAAAGTGTATCTGGCACACTTTCGAGGTTGAAAAAGTAGAGTTAAGCTTTAAAAATGTATTAAAAATACATTTTTAAAGCTTTTCGAACAGATCTTTTTCAAAAAAAAAGCACTTTATACTTGATAATTTTCTATTAAATGTTATATTCTTTACAGTATTTGTAGTTTAAATAGAAATCATTTAGATATAAAATAGTAATATGGATCAGAACGAACAGGATTTATGGAAAAAAGTTGATGTCGGAGGGTATGCTGCACTTGGAACGCTTTTTGCTTTCATTTTGGATGCAATCAAGAATAAAGTAGAAAGTGATAAAACAGATGTAAAGGAACAGCTGGATACTATGAATCATTCTTATAAGATTATCTCTAAAAGATTTGAAGCGATAGATCTCGGCAGGTTTGATAAAAGATTTCCAGTGGATACCTTGAGGAAACTTAAAGAGAAATTATTTCCTGAAATGGGAAATCAATATAAGGGACTGAATACGATGCTGAAGCACTATATTTCCGGATCTTCTCATTTAAAAGTGCGTATCTTACATAAGATCAAAGAATGCAAAGCCGTAGTAAAGCAGATGAATGAATTAGGACAGGAATTTTCAAAGAATGACAGATATTGGGAATACAGGAAGACAAATCCGGAAAGAATCTATCTTGAAGGTACTGACAAAAAATAGGATGTTTTTTGGATCGGCTCCGCCAGGGATGGCAAGGAGACGACAAAAAAATCAGGTGAATAACAGTATAATATCAGGAGGGTTTTGATGGATATTCAAATTAAAAAATTCATTTCTCTTGGAATGATATGTCTAATTCTTTTTTTATTCAGCTGTGCCCCCGGTAATGTAAAGTTTGATAAAAAGCCGGCCGGCTTCCTTATGGGTTTATGGCACGGGTTCATCTCTTTTTTTACCTTCATTATCAGCCTTTTTTCTGATAAGGTGAAGATATATGAAACAGCTAATACCGGCAACTGGTATAATTTTGGTTTTATCCTCGGGATATGTATATTCTATGGGGGAAGCGGTAGTAACGCTCGTAAAAAGAAATGCTAGAAAGAACAGAGGCAGTTCTGATCCGTCAATTATTAAAATCGCTTCCTCTAAGATCAAAATCAAAGATCAGATTCCTTGCAGATTAAAATATTATCATAGAGATCGATTCTCTTTTTTATTCTCAGTACTTAATTGGTTGATCATTTCTTGGGTAAGGGTACGCAAACTTAAAATATGAACAGTAACACCTCCTGCTATTATCAGAAGCAATATTTTCAGCCATAAATAAGGTATAAAAAATATAATTGAAAAACATATAGAGAACCAGAGAAGCAGTATTGAAAATATTTTTGTTTTCAGTGAAACCGCCCTGAATTTCAAATAACAGCTTATATACTGTCCGAAATATCTGTGATGAGTGATCCACT
>JAHITG010000097.1 GCA_018817865.1 Spirochaetota bacterium | reverse complement strand
TGATACGGTCTGATGAGTTCAGGAAGAACTCCTGCTCTACCTATAAAGGTTCCGTGTCTGATATAATTGCAGGTTCAGGTGAGATGCCTGATGCAAGTTGTTAAAGCCCATTGGCATTGTGAAAGTCAAGGTCTTGCAATCAAATCCTGTCCCTGGCCTACTAAAAAGGGAGATATGATGACAGCAAGGAATATAACAAAGGAAGGTGTTAAGTTAATTAAAAAATCTGATTTAGATACTATTTTTTCTGAGGAGGGTAAATATAGACAATATAATGAACTCCTTATGGCAGTAGAACGCAAATTCCCCAATGAGTCCAGGCATGAGACAGCACTCAGATATATAAGAGAGGCAGAACAGAAAGGAGGGGAAGGTAAAACGGTAAAAAATATTATTAGAGGGGAAAAATGAAATATAAATATAAGCTACAAATCTACAACGACACAAAGAATGAATTTAGGTGGAGCCTGATAGCAAAGAATGGAAGGATCATAGCAGACTCAGGGGAAGGGTATAAAGGATATGCGACCATGTGGAAAACAATCAATAATCTGTTTTGGGATAAACTATCTTCGGGTGAAATTATTGTAATATAATTTAAATTTATGAATAAAATAAACAAATTCAAAGGTTTATCCAGTTCAGTTAGATCTGCTTGGAAAACTCCTGAAAGTTTATACACAAAACTTAATGATGAATTTCACTTTGACTTTGATCCCTGTCCTTCAAATCCTACTTTCGATGGATTACAAATAGAATGGCAGGAATGTAATTTCTGTAACCCTCCCTATGGTGATTTAATAGGTAAATGGATAGCAAAGGGATATCTTGAATGGCAAAAAGGTAAAACTGTTGTTTTTCTAATACCGTCTCGAACTGATACTATTTACTGGCACAAATTTATAATGAAAGCCGATGAGATAAGATTTATAGAAGGCAGATTAAAGTTTAGTGAATATCATAATTCAGCACCGTTCCCTTCAGCAATAATAGTTTTTAGGGGGAAGGGGCGACCCTCATAAGATCGCCCCCAGCCCAAAAGAAAGGAGTGAGAAATGCCCTGCGAACAGGGACACCTTAATTACCGATGTTCATAACTTTGTTTATACACTTTTTAGCTGATTTGTTTATTTCGGTTTCTGTAAATCTAAAAACTTTATAATTCTTAAAATAAAGTTCTGTATCTTGAGATATATCTTTACCTTTATTTTTCTTTCTTGAGTGCCAATAATCCCCATCTGCTTGTATAATTATTTTATTAGGAAGTAAGAAATCCACTAAAGCAATCCCTTTTATAGGGACTTGTTTTAAATAAGGAATACCCCGTCTTTTTAATTCATTTTCAACTGCAAGTTCTATGGAAGTATCTTTTTTCTTCATATGTTTTATATTCCAGATACTAAAACATTTTTGAGAGCAAAATTTACCTTGTCCCTTTTTTATTGTACTTACAGGAAAGGTTTTTTCTTTCCCACAAATTTTACAGTTTATTCTAATTTCACCACCCTTCCATCTTGGATGTTTTTCACCCTTGAAATCTGCGTGATTTTTTCTTAGTTTATTTTTCAATTCTTCTGAAAAAGTTTTACCTAAATTAGGGGGTATTAGTTTTTTTTCAATAAAAAGTCTTTTACGTGTTTCTGATATTTTTTTCCTATGTTCAGCTGAAAATCGATTCCCAAAATGAGGACTTTTTTCGCCTTTAAGTGACTCCGATAAATTTTGCTTTTCTTCTTCTGAATGGTGTTTTCCGAAACGGTGATTTTTTTCGCCTCTTTGGGCTTCGCTTCTTTTCCAACTTGTTTCTTTTGGTGTTTTAGAAACTCCTTTAGGCATATTATATTATATCATGTCTTAGGAATAAGGGACTACCTAAGTAACCCCTTACCAAGATAAATAATCTTAAAATTTATATAACAGAAAAGTTCCATAGATAAGCACTTCTAATTTCGTAAAGGTATTCTTCGGAAATTCATTCTTACTGAAATTAGTCATAACCGTCAAACCAGCACTCGGCATAACACTAAATCCAGGCTCAATAGTCTTCTTAACATTAGTATTAGCTTTAATGCCGATACCTGCCAGCGTATCAGCATCCTTGTTAATCTCCTGAGCAAGCGTACCATCGAGATCAAGACTTGCCCAATCTACCTTAGCATG
>JAHITG010000096.1 GCA_018817865.1 Spirochaetota bacterium | reverse complement strand
CCCCCAGGACCTGGAGCTTCTCTTTTGCAGAATGAGTTAATTCAGCACGATTATATTTAAAATAAACATCTCCAAACTCGATCATCCATCCTGTTTCTGTTTCATTTACTTTCAGGTCATTCTCTTCAAGTTCTTCAACGATCTGCTCTCTGATCTTGACCAATTTTATTTTCCTCTTCATGGTTATGGTATCTTTTTTATCCCGGTGGCCTGCTTTGATCTTTACCTGATACTCAAATTCCCCCTCTTCAAATGAGTCAGGGACCACTTTCCAATTTAAATGTCGGATCTGTCCGGAATCCAATCGATCCAGCAGCTTTACTTTTTTTTCATCCTCTGCTAATTCTAACCCTCCAGGAAGGATTATCCCTGCAGAGACAGATTCCAGATCATCCTTTGCAATATTTTTTATGTCTAGCGTAACCAGGAAAGGGTCCATATAGCTTATAAGAGGGCCGCATAAGGAAGCACTCAAAGATATTCCCGAATGTACATCAGCACCATAAATACCATAATAAGTTTTTACCTGAAATGATTCTTTGGGATTTATTCTTCGCGGATACCAGTAAACAGCTACGGCACTGTCCAGGGGGCCTAACGGAGTCCGGCGGAAACTTTTACCCTCCTCAAGACTGAAATCCCACAGGTTTTCACTGAATTTGATCCAGCTCGCATAGACAACTTTGTCAGGTTTTAATGTATTTCTTTTAAGCAGGGTCCCCTGCGCCCTGATCGTGGAATTCATAAGGTCATCAAATGCATACCAGTAGGAAGGGATCATACTTTTACTTAAAAAGAGCTCTGTTGTAACAGGTCCTCTTCCCGGTATCCTGAACGGGGCTCCGTCTTCTTTTCCAAGGTAAGTATCAAGCATGATCCGGATACCTATATCATGCTGCTGGGTATCTGTATTTTCAATATCATAACTGATCTCTATCGTATCTATATTTCCGGTTGTAATCCCCTGAACGAAACGCAAATATTGTATTACCTTGATCTTCTTCTTCATCCAGGCGCATTTCATTCTCTGATCACCGGTGATCATATTTCCGATAAACTCCCCCTCCTCTGATCCGAATTTATAATTTCTCTCATTTATCCTGATAGTAGAAAAGGAAGTCGGTATCTCATCTTCGAAAAGAAGCAGTTTATTATTATCAGTCTTAAGTCCGGGGAAGCCGCCTGTGGTTCTGATCACAAAACTGCCATTATCGCTGGAACCGGTTAGTTTAATAAATTCATTGGAAAGCCGGGAAATTTCCGCAGAAGATCTGTTCGTTGTATTAACTATGAGAAGAAAGGAAGTAAGAACTGACATAAAAATGATAAAGAGGTTCTTTTTAATTATCATTTTCATCGGTCAAATCCAGTATCTCAAATATTCCTCAGCCTGGAGGATATCTTACTGCCGGGATCTTCCTCATCTTTCACTTTTTTTTCTTTGATCTTTTCCTCTTCTTTCTGAGTTGATCGGGCCTTCGATTTTACTTTTTTATCTTTTTGGGTTACAACAATTGGATCTTTTTTTATCTTTTGAACCGTATTGCCACTGCTTATCACGATCAGAAACCGAACAAAATGCTGCTTAATAAATATGGGAATAAGATAAAACGAGTTCTTTCCCGATCTGCTTGTCTGTATATCTGTACCTTTTGAAGAGACAAGTTTATTGACATCATCTACGACCTTCATATGCTTGTCAAGGATCTCGTTAATATTTTCACCTGCTCCTTTTTTCTTCGAAAGCAGATCTAATGCCCTTGTATTAATAAAACCTACTTTAAGGTGTTCATTTGCAATGATCACTCCATGGTCAACATGCTCTGAAAGTTCAGAGATCACGGTTTCATTGATCTGATTGATCCTGACAATACTGTCTTCCTGATCCACGGTCATGTCCTGGTATTTGGCAATGAGCTTATTTATTGTACTGAACAACACCCTGGGTGTATCATACCGTGATTCAGTATTAAGTTCATCTATACTTTTCTCACTTATTAAAGAATTTAATGCTGTATCTGCTTTACGAAAAGTAGTTTCAAAAAAAAGGCCGGTAAAATAACCAAAGACGATCGCAATAAAAATGGCAATTAAATAGAGAATATTGATCCTCTTTTGCGAAAAATCAAAGATATTCTTCAGCTTTTCCGTGGAAAAAGCAACATGGAGAGCACCGGCTATATAGAACTTCTTCAGCATATTATTGTCGGAACTGTCCGATTTGGCATCCAACTGGAGTTCTTTTAAAGTCTCTTCTTTTGCAAACTCCAGGATGATCGGCTTTGAGAATTTAATAACATCTTTACCTTTGTATTCAGTCTCTTTATGCCATACTTTTGTAATATTCTGGATAAAAGCACCTAAATTTCTCTTTTTGACATAAATATCACTGTATTTTTTAAATAATTCTGATTTAATGGAATGTGCAATGACTTCCCCATCGCTGTTTAGAGCAAAAACATATTCGACCCCATCCTCTTTCTTCACTTTCTCTATGAGGTCTACTACGGACAATGTATCCAGATTCTCCAGATGCTCCCGCAATTTCTCGGCAATATCAAAGGTATATGCCTGGTTCTTTTTAATGAACTCATCCCGCAGTATATATGCTTCATGGTTTAAAACATTGACACCGATCAGCCTGATCAGGATAAATGTAAATATCAAAAAGAGTACAATAAAAAGCAGATAATAATTCAGTATAATATTATACTTTTTTATAAAATTTTTAATGATCTTTCCAATATCGATCTTACCTGTTTTCATATAAAAGTCCTTGCTATTTTAATTTTCTCTTTACATTATCACCTTTTTTTAAGTTCAGCCTTCTTATAATTCCCGGTATTGCTTCGTAAACATCCCGGGCCCCTCTAGATCCGGAAAAGACCCTCCAGGGGAGTAATGCCTCTTTTAGGGAGACTATCAAGCCCGCTTTATCCGTGAAGATCACATCAATGGGGAAATGCATAAAAAAGGTATGGATCGCACTGCAATCTTTAATAAAAAAGATCTCATTATCCGATAAAGTTTTATACGGGATCAAACCCAGCAGCCTTTCTTTAAATCCCGATGCTCTCGTTATTCTGTATTTTTTTACCAATATCCTGTTTCAACCTTTTGAACCAAAGATCACTTTATGACCGGAATGGCTTTTGAAACGATCTTTCTCTGGCCGTCCGCCCTTTGTGCAATAAACCTGAAAATATAGATACCGTTATTTACGATTGCATCATTGCCGGAGACCAGGTCCCAGCTTACATCATAATATCCCGCATTATTAATAGAGGACATATTAATGGGAACTTCCTTGATGAACGATCCGCTCATCGTGTACATCAGCAGTTTCAGGGATGTTATGGCGCCGGATATTTTAAAAGAGATATATCCGTTCTCCCTGAAAGGTTTATCCACCTGGACATCAGCGATCACATCCAGGGGAAGCCCGCCTACTGTATCCGGAAGGATGGCATAAAAACCATCGATCTTCCTGATACCGGAAACCGTTACGGACATCGTATCGGTATTTACATTCCCGCCTATATATTCCCATTTATTCACGGCCCAGTTATATATCCGAAGGGATGATTCCGAAAGCCCTGCAGGGATCTTGGCTTTATCGAGTTCAGCATAATAGAGTGTCATCTGAACAGGCCTTTTAAAGGAGACAGTTGCCGGCATGAACTGGCAACCGTTAATAACCTGCTCATCCCCGGGAAAAGAGAAGGGCTGATAAGCGGTTATACGCATATCCTGCTCCACCGAATACGGAGGAACCGACAGATAGACCTTACCTCTATTGTCAAGTGCTGTTCCGCCTCCAATAACCGTGATCAGACTGGAAGTATCCCCAATGACATCAAGGGTGAACTGAAAAGTCTCATATGCTGGGGGCTGGTTACCTCTCCGGTCAACCGGATTCACATGGATCGTATAATTACCTTTAACATCCAGCCGTTTATCAAATTCCCACATAAGCACATCCGTGGCATTATTCAGTTTCCTGCCCGCTACCCTGCTTCCATTCTCATCTGTAACATATATATCGGAAGCCAGCAGGTCGATCCCGCTTCCGCCTGTATTATCCTCAAGAAAAGCCACCGCAGAAGTAAGGTTATAGGATATGGTTGAACCGGATTCCGGATAAACAGAGACAACATGCGGAGGAACACTGTCCACTCCACCAGGACCGCTTACATTTACAACAAACGTTGATTGAACTAATTCCGCAGTAATAAAACCGCCTTTCCAGTCCGGGAGAAAATGGATAGACGGGGGTGAACTGGGACTAATATGATAATCCAATCCGGTTAACTCTACTCCGGCACGAACAATATAGACACCATCTGTCCATTCGCCAAAAAGATGAACATAAAAACTGTGCCCCGTAGTAAAGATCCCGTCTCCGAATTGGCTGGCACCGCCTCCATAATCCAGTTCATGACCGCCAATTCCGTCATCATACAAGGGGACGAGTGTCTCATAATCATTAGCTGTCTCGCCGTCAGGAGGATAACTTCCCAGCTCATTACTCAATTTTGTGGCAAACCACTGATCATAATCTACACTTGCATCCAGATCCTGTCCATACTCTTCTTTTTTCACTCCCAAAGCATCATAAATTATAAAACCGGTCTTTGCATAAGGCCATGTCCAGACTTTATCACCGTCAGCGTATTGTGCATTAAAAGCATAGTCGCTCCCGGCAAGAAGGCCTACTATCTTCATCTGATTTGTAGTCAATCCTGTAATATTTACACCATCCCAGGAATACATCATTATTTTTGTATTAAAGTAAACATTGTCATCTACACCATCCCCGTCAGGGCTCACCTCATGGGGTGACATATCAAAACCCACTATTTCCATCTTAATGGTACTCATCTTTATATTGACCGTTGGCGATATTGAATAGTTACCGCTAAAATCACGGCAGGATATATCCACATAATAATCGCTATCAGGAGGAATAGAAACGAACTGGCCGTCCTCTTTTTTCCCATCCCACCAGGTAATAAAATTATCTCCTGCCTCAAAAGGAGGCTTAGGTAATGACTTCACTTCATTTGTTAACAATAAATTCGTATAGATCTTCACAACAACATTATTGACAGTCTCATTCATAGTATATGATATCTCGCAGTTCTCAATATAGGGATTAAAGGCATTGGGAGCGAGGTCAATATTATTGATCACTGGCCGTTCCGCATCAAAGGTAAGTGTTAGCGGGCTGAAGAAGCTCTTCTTTACACCGGCGTCCCAGTAATTCCCCAGGACCGAAGCAGCAAAGACCGATGTCCCCTCATTCACAGTCCAATACACATTATACTTGTTGTCATTTGGGATCCCGTCACCGTGTGTGCCCAATCCGTCATTATACAGCTGAACATTCTGATATAAGGTGCCGATGTCGATCGTAGCTATATTTATATTACTGACCCACATATTAAGAGTGATCGTAAATTTAATATCATCCCCTATGTTGATCTGTCCGCTTAAGTCTTTATCATAAGTTGGATTATTTGCGATCCATGTATAAGTAACACCAGTGATCTCAACGGCGAACAGCAGACTGCTCTGGATGAGTAGAATAAATATAAAAATTATAATT